>NZ_AQPL01000073.1:0-54676 GCF_000395345.1 Cupriavidus sp. WS
CGGCCGGCCGTTCCGCCTGCCGCAGCACCTGGCGCGGCTGGCGCGCAGCCAGGAAACCATCGGCATTCCCAATCCGCATACGGAGGCCGAATGGATGGCGCTGATCGACCGCGTGGTCAAGGCCAACGGGCTGTCCGACCAGATGGTCTACATCCAGGTCACGCGCGGCGTGGCGCGGCGCGCCCATGCCTTCCCCAGGGAGGTGACGCCGACGGTGCTGATCATGACCAACCCGATGACGCCGCCGTCGGCGCAGATGCGCGAGCAGGGCGTGGTGTGCGTGACGCAGGAAGACAAGCGCTGGCTCCATTGCCAGATCAAGTCCACCTCGCTGCTGGGCAACGTGCTGGCGGCGCAGAACGCGGCCGAGCATGGCGTCACCGAGAGCATCCAGTTCCGCGACGGCTTCCTGACCGAGGCGTCCTCGTCCAACGTGTGGATCGTCACGCAGGGCCGCGTCAGCGCGCCGCCCAAGGACAACCTGATCCTGGAAGGCATCCGCTACGGCTGGATGGAGGAGCTCTGCGCCAGGCTGGACATTTCGCTGGAGGCGCGCCGCATCGCGCGCGAGGAAGTATTCGCGGCCGACGAGGTGCTGCTGACCTCGGCCAGCAAGGAAGTGCTGCCGGTGGTGACCATCGATGGCAAGACCATCGGCGCGGGCGTGCCGGGGCCGGTGTTCAAGCGGCTGTATGCGGCGTACCAGGAGGCGAAGGCGGCGGCGTGAGGCGCGCCGCGGAACGACTGCGGGTCTGCTCCCCTCTCCCATGCAATGGGAGAGGGGAGCAGACCGTCGGCAGGTACGCGGCCATCGTGGCGCTTTGCGCGACCCGGCGTCAGGCCGGCGCGCCTTCCAGCTCGCGCAGCCGGAAGCGCTGGATCTTGCCGGTGGCGGTCTTGGGCAGCGCGGGCACGAACTCGATCACGCGCGGGTACTTGTAGGGCGCCAGGCGTTCCTTGACGAAGGCCTTGAGCTCGGCCTCGCCGGCCCGCGCGCCGGGCTTGAGCACGATGAAGGCCTTGGTCCTGGTCAGGCCGGCGGCGTCGGGCACGCCGATCACGGCCGCCTCGAGCACGGCGGGGTGCTGGGCCAGCGTGGCTTCCACCTCGAACGGCGAGACGTAGATGCCGCTGACCTTGAGCATGTCGTCGCTGCGACCGGCGTAGCAGTAGCTGCCGTCGGGGTTGCGCACGTACTTGTCGCCGCTCTTGGTCCAGCCGCCGCGGAAGGTCTCGCGCGATTTCTCGCGGTTGCCCCAGTACATCAGCGCGGCACTCGGCCCCTGGATGTAGAGGTCGCCGACTTCGCCGTCGGGCACCGGGCGGCCTTCCTCGTCGCGCAGCTCGACCGCGTAGCCGGGCACCGGCCAGCCGGTGGTGCCGTAGCGCACCTGGCCGGGGCGGTTGGAGAGGAAGATGTGCAGCATCTCGGTGGAGCCGATGCCGTCGATGATCTCGCAGCCGAAGTGGGCGGTGAAGCGCTCGCCGAGCTCGGCGGGCAGCGCTTCGCCGGCGGACGAGCACAGGCGCAGCGCGACCGCGCCGCGCGCGGGCAGGGCCGGCGAGGCGAGCATGCCGGCATAGCCGGTCGGCGCGCCGAAGAAGACCGTGGGCCGGTGTTCCAGCCAGCGCCGGAAGGTGGCTTCGGGCGTGGGCCGCTCGGCCATCAGCACCACGGTGGCGCCCACGCTCAGGGGGAAGCTCAGGCCGTTGCCGAGCCCGTAGGCGAAGTACAGCTTGGCGGCGGAGAAGCAGACGTCGTTTTCATGCAGGCCGAGGATGGGGCCGGCGTACAGTTGCGCGGTCCAGTACGGGTTGGCCTGGCTGTGCAGCACGCCCTTGGGGCGGCCGGTGGAGCCGGACGAATAGAGCCAGAAGCCGGGGTCGTCGGGGCCGGTGCCGGCGGGCGCGGCCAGCGGCGCGTGGCGCGCGAGCAGTGCGTCGAGCGCGACGGTGCCGGCGTAGTCGGCGTCGGCGGCGTCATTGGCGTCATTGGCGGGCGCGCCGTCCGGGTGCGAGACGATGACCGCCTTCACTTCGTGGCCGCCCTGCGCCATCGCCTGGCGCAGCACCGGCAGCAGCGCGGCCGACACCAGCACCGCCTGGGCGCGGCTGTGTTCCAGCATGTAGGCGTAGTCGTCGGCGGTGAGCAGCGTGTTGACCGCCACCGGCACGATGCCGGCGTACATGGCGCCGAGGAAGGACACCGGCCAGTCGTTGCAGTCGTGCATCAGCAGCAGCACGCGCTCCTCGCGGTGGATGCCGCAGTCCCGCAGCGCGGCGGCCAGGCGGCGCACGCGCTCGGCCAGCGCGCCGTAGCTGAGGCTGCCGCGGTCGTCGATATAGGCGGTCTTGCCGGCGCGCCGCGCGTTGCGGGCGATCAGGTGCGCGGCGAAATTGAAGGGCGTGCCCGGCGGCTGCGCGGGCGTGTCGGTGGTCATGCTTGTCTCCCCTGGTGGGTGGCGGGTCGTGCGCCCGGCCTACAGTTGCGCCAGCACGCCGGTGCCGGCCTGCACGGCGCTGCGCCGGTGATAGAAGTTCAGCGCGCGCAGCCCGCCCAGTTCCTCGCCGCCGCCGGCGCGGCCCGGGCCGCCGTGCAGCGACTGCGGCATGACGTTGCCGTGGCCGGTGTGCGACTGGCCCACCTCGGGCGAGACCACGTGGACGCGGCCGTGGCTGTCGGCCAGCGCGATGGCGGCGGCGGCCAGCGCGGCGGCGTCGCTGCCGTACAGCGAGGCCACCAGCGAGCCTTGCCCGCGCCGCACCAGCGCCAGCGCGTGGGCGGCGTCGCGGTAGGGCACCAGCGTGGCCACCGGGCCGAACACCTCGGTGTCGTGCACGCGGTCGGCGCGGTCGGCGCCATCGGCATCGCGCACGCCCAGCAGCGTGGGGCCGACGCAGCAGGCCACGGCCGGGTCGGCGTCGACCAGTGCGTGCGTGGCGCCGTCGTGCAGCACTTCGGCCTGTTCGCGCAGGTAAGCCAGCCCCTCGCGCACCGCGTCCAGCTGCGTGCGGCTGACCAGCGCGCCCATGCGCACCGCGTCGTTGCGCGGGTTGCCCACGGTGGTCTTGCGCAGGCGCGCGCCGATGGCCTCGGCGGCGGCGCCGTACAGCGCCGCGGGCACGAAGATGCGGCGGATGGCGGTGCATTTCTGCCCGGACTTGACCGTCATCTCGCGCGCGGCCTCGCGCACCAGCAGGTCGAACGCTTCGCCGCCGGCGGCTTCGCCCGGCAGCAGCAGCGCCGAGTTGACGCTGTCGGCCTCGATGTTGACGCGCACCGAGCGCCGCGTGACCGCCGCGTGCGAGCGGATCAGCGCGGCGGTGGCGGCCGAGCCGGTGAAGGACACCACGTCGAACGGCTGCAACTGGTCGAGCAGGCCGGCCGCGCTGCCGCACACTACGGACAGCGCGCCGGGCGGCAGGATGCCGGCCTCGATCACGTCGCGCACCATGCGCTGCGTCAGCCATGCCGTGGCCGTGGCGGGCTTGACGATGACCGGCACGCCCGAGAGCAGCGCGGGCGCGGCTTTCTCCCACAGCCCCCAGGCGGGGAAGTTGAAGGCGTTGATCAGCAGCGCCACGCCGCGCGTGGGCGCGAGCACGTGCTGCGACTGGAACAGCGGCTCCTTGCCCAGGCGCGCGGCCTCGCCGTCCAGCAGGAAGCGGCGCGCGTCGAGCGACTCCCCGAGCTTCGCGTAGGTGCCGAGCGTGAAGATGCCGCCGTCGATGTCCACCGCCGAATCGTTGCGCACCGTGCCGCTGTTGGCGGTGGCGATGTCGTAATAGGCGTCGCGGTTGGCCTGCAGCACCCTGGAGACGGCGCCGAGCAGGGCGGCGCGCTCGCGGTAGCCGAGCGCGCGCAGGGCCGCGCCGCCCTGTTCGCGGGCGAAGGCGAAGCCGGCGGCGAGGTCGAGCCCGGCGGCGTCCACGCGCACCAGTTCGTGGCCCAGCACGGGGTCGCGCAGCGCCGTGCCGGCGCCGGTCCCGGCCTGCCAGCGGCCGCCGAGATGGTTGGAAAGCAGTTCGGTCATGATGCGGGTTGCCTGTGGTGTGAATCTAGTGCGAATTCACCGCGTGAATTCGATGCGCCCGGCGGGCAGCAGGTAGAGCACCAGCGCGCGGCCCTGCGTGACGGTGGGCCGGTGCGCGCTGCCCGGTGGGCAGACCAGCCAGCCGGCCGGGCGGCCGTCGAAGCGCGCGTCGCCTTCGAGCGGCATGATCAGGTCGATCTCGCCTTCGGGATGCACGTGGTGCGGCCCGGCGATGTTGCGCATGTCCACCACGTCGACCGAGAAGCCGTGCAGTTCGTCGTCCGGCCTGAAGATGCGGCCGTAGCGGATGCCGCCGCCTTCGCGGTCGCACAGCCAGCCCTCGGCCACGCCGGTCTCGCAGGCGGCTTTCAGTTCGCGGTAGGCGGGGCTGCCGGCGCCGTGTTCGGTGTTGAGCCAGGCGTCGAGGGCGGCATCGAGCGGGCGGCCGGCGATCTCGGCCGTCAGCCGCGCGATCCGTGCGCGGAATGCCTGCGCATGAAATTCGGTTGGGGACATCTGGGGGCTCCATTAGACTTAGCCGGGTTGCATACCCACGCTTCATGCATTATTGTGCATGTGTGAAACATAGAGCCGACGAGAAATCATGTCAAGCAATATATTGCATGCGACCGGGTTAACGCCGATCGAGCAGCCGATCCAGCAGCCGATCGAGCAAGAGACCGCGCTGGATGAGGGCGAGGCCGGCGCAGCACAACCGGATGCACAACCGGGTGCGCAGCCGGCCGCCGGTCAGGACGCCGCTTCCGCGGCCGCCAACGCCGGCGAGCGGAACGCGCTGCTGGCCGGCCTGGGCGAGCGCGTGCGCGAGCTGCGCGCGCGCCGCGGCCTGACCCGCAAGGCCACCGCGCTGGCCGCCGGGGTGTCGGAGCGGCACCTCGCCAACCTCGAATACGGCAGCGGCAACGCCTCCATCCTCGTGCTGCAGCACGTCGCCGGCGCGCTGCAATGCTCGCTGGCGGAGCTGCTGGGCGACGTCTCCACCTCGTCGCCGGAATGGCTGCTGATCCGCGAGCTGCTGGAGCACCGCGACGAAGCCACGCTGCGGCGCGTGCGCATCGCCATCGGCGAGATGCTGGGCACCGGCGGCGGCAACGCCGCGCGCAGCCCGCGCGTGGCGCTGATCGGCCTGCGCGGCGCCGGCAAGTCCACGCTGGGCGCGATGCTGGCCGAGGACCTCGGTTTTCCGTTCGTGGAGCTGAGCCGCGAGATCGAGCAGTTCGCCGGCTGCAGCATCTCCGAGATCCAGGGCCTGTACGGCATGAACGCCTACCGCCGCTACGAGCGGCGCGCGCTGGAGGAGGCGATCCAGATCTATCCCGAGGCGGTGATCGCCACGCCGGGCGGGCTGGTGTCCGACCCGGCCACCTTCAACCTGCTGCTGGCCCACTGCACCACGGTGTGGCTGCAGGCCGACCCGGAAGACCACATGAGCCGCGTGCGCGCCCAGGGCGACCTGCGGCCGATGGCCGCCAGCAAGGAGGCGATGGAAGACCTGCGCCACATCCTGGCCGGCCGCGCGGCGTTCTATTCCAAGGCGGAGTTCAGCGTGGACACCAGCGCCGAGCCGCTGGAGGAGACGTTCCAGGCGCTGCGGGACGTGGTGCGGCGGGCCTTGCGGCTGCCGCTCTAGCGGCGGAGGGGCGTTTCAGACGCCTCGGCAGAAAAGATGCACAATAGTGCTTGACGTTGGTTTTGGTGGGAACTATATTTCGTTCCACCAGATTCCCGATCATTGCACTATCGTGCTTCGCTGCCGAGGAGACACCGCATGACTACCGCCCCCCGCGTCGATTACCAGACCGACCCGTCCCGATACAAGCACCTGAAGCTGACGTTCGACGGTCCCGTTGCCACGCTGGCGGTGGACATCGACGAGAACGCCGGCCTGCGCCCCGGCTACAAGCTCAAGCTCAACAGCTACGACCTCGGCGTCGACATCGAACTGAACGACGCGGTCAACCGCATCCGCTTCGAGCATCCCGAGGTGCGCACCGTGGTGGTCACCAGCGGCAAGGACCGCGTGTTCTGCTCGGGCGCCAACATCTTCATGCTGGGCGTGAGCAGCCACGCCTGGAAGGTGAATTTCTGCAAGTTCACCAATGAGACCCGCAACGGCCTGGAAGACTCGTCGCGGCACAGCGGCCTGAAATTCCTCGCCGCGGTCAACGGCGCCTGCGCCGGCGGCGGCTACGAGCTGGCGCTGGCCTGCGACGAGATCATCCTGGTCGACGACCGCGCCTCCGCCGTGAGCCTGCCGGAGGTGCCGCTGCTGGGCGTGCTGCCGGGCACCGGCGGCCTGACCCGCGTGACCGACAAGCGCCACGTGCGCCATGACCTCGCCGACATCTTCTGCACCACCACCGAAGGCGTGCGCGGCCAGCGCGCCAGGGACTGGCGCCTCGTCGACGACATCGCCAAGCCCGCCGTGTTCGCGCAGAAAGTGCGCGAGCGCGCGCTGGCGCTGGCCGCGCGGAGCGACCGCCCGGCCGACGGCCGCGGCGTGGCGCTGACCCCGCTTCGGCGCGGCGTGGACGCCGATGCGCTGCGCTACGAGCACGTGAGCGTGGAGATCGACCGCGCCGCGCGCCGCGCCACCTTCGTCGTCAGGGCGCCGTCGGCCACGCAGCCGCGGACGCTCGGCGCCATCGCCGAGGCGGGCGCCGCGTGGTATCCGCTGCAGCTGGCGCGCGAGCTGGACGACGCCATCCTGTCGATGCGCACCAACGAGCTCGACATCGGCACCTGGCTGATCAAGACCGAGGGCGAGGCCGCCGACGTGCTGGCGATGGATGCCACGCTGCTCGCGCACAAGGACCACTGGCTGGTGCGCGAGACCATCGGCCTGCTGCGCCGCACGCTGGCGCGCCTGGACGTGTCGTCGCGCAGCCTGTTCGCGCTGATCGAGCCAGGCTCGTGCTTCGCCGGCACCTTCCTCGAACTGGCGCTGGCCTGCGACCGCAGCTACCACCTCGCGCTGCCCGACGACGAGGCGCGCGCGCCGAAGATCACCGTGGCCGAGGCCAACTTCGGCCTCTACCCGATGGTGACGGGGCAAAGCCGCCTGGGCCGCCGCTTCTACGACGAGCAGCCCGCGCTCGAAGCGGTGCGCGCCCGCGCCGGCCAGCCGCTCGACGCCGACGCGGCCCACGCGCTCGGCCTCGTCACCGCCAACCCCGACGACATCGACTGGACCGACGAAGTGCGCATCGCGCTGGAGGAGCGCGCCGCCATGTCGCCCGACGCGCTCACCGGCATGGAAGCCAACCTGCGCTTCAACGGCCCCGAGAACATGTTCACCCGCATCTTCGGCCGGCTCACCGCCTGGCAGAACTGGATCTTCCAGCGCCCCAACGCCGTGGGCGAGAAGGGCGCGCTCAAGGTCTACGGCAAGGGTGACAAGGCCGCGTTCGACTGGAACCGCGTCTAGACCGCACGCCCCCGGCGGCGCGGCGCGTTTCCCGGTGGGGGCGCCGCGGCCGGCACCGATCCTTCTCCACCCAAGCCAACGCAGCACAGCCAGCCACGGAGACAATGATGTCCGGCATCAACTACAGCGAAAAGATCCCCAACAACGTCAACCTCAGCGAAGACCGCACGCTGCAGCGCGCGCTCGAGCAATGGCAGCCCAACTACCTGAGCTGGTGGAACGACATGGGCCCGGACGGCTCGCAGAATTTCGACATCTACCTGCGCACCGCCATCAGCGTGGACCCGCAGGGCTGGGCCCACTTCGGCCACGTGAAGATGCCGGACTACCGCTGGGGCATCTTCCTCAACCCGGCCGAGGCCAACCGCAAGATCCACTTCGGCGACCACAAGGGCGAGGACGCCTGGCAGGACGTGCCCGGCGAATACCGCGCCAACCTGCGCCGCATCATCGTCACCCAGGGCGACACCGAGCCGGCCTCGGTCGAGCAGCAGCGCCACCTCGGCCTGACCGCGCCGAGCATGTACGACCTGCGCAACCTGTTCCAGGTCAACGTGGAAGAAGGCCGCCACCTGTGGGCGATGGTCTACCTGCTGCACAAGTACTTCGGCCGCGACGGCCGCGAGGAAGGCGAGGCGCTGCTGGAGCGCCGCAGCGGCCAGCAGGACAATCCGCGCATCCTGCAGGCGTTCAACGAGCAGACCCCGGACTGGCTGTCGTTCTTCATGTTCACCTACTTCACCGACCGCGACGGCAAGTTCCAGCTGTGCGCGCTGGCCGAATCGAGCTTCGACCCGCTCGCGCGCACCACCAGGTTCATGCTGACCGAGGAAGCGCACCACATGTTCGTGGGCGAGAGCGGCGTGTCGCGCGTGATCCAGCGCACCTGCCAGGTCATGAACGAGCTCAAGACCGACGACCCGGCCCGCCTGCGCGCGGCCGGCGTGATCGACCTGCCGACCATCCAGCGCTACCTGAACTTCCACTACAGCGTCACCATCGACCTGTTCGGCGCGGACGAGTCCAGCAACGCCGCCACCTTCTACAGCACCGGCCTCAAGGGCCGCTACGAAGAAGGCAAGCGCACCGACGACCACGTGCTCAAGGGCCAGAGCTACAAGGTGCTGCAGGCCGTGGGCGGGCAACTGGTGGAGAAGGAAGTGCCGCTGCTCAACGCGCTCAACGAAGTGCTGCGCGACGACTACATCAAGGACAGCATGGCCGGCGTGGAGCGCTGGAACAAGGTCATCGAGAAGGCCGCCATCCCGTTCCGCCTGAAGGTGCCGCACAAGGCGTTCCACCGCAACATCGGCGCGCTCTCGGGCGTGAAGATCTCGCCGGACGGCCGCGTGGTCTCCGAGGCCGAATGGCGCGACAACGTGGACCAGTGGCTGCCCAGCGACGGCGACCGCGCCTTCGTGTCCAGCCTGATGGGCCGCGTGGTCGAGCCCGGCAAGTTCGCCAACTGGATCGCGCCGCCGGTGATGGGCATCAACCGCCAGCCGGTGGATTTCGAGTACGTGCGCTTCAACTGAGCGCCGCGCCCGCGCGCGGGCGCTACCTGCGGCAGGGACCCCCGCGCCTGCCGCCGCAAGCCAATGGGGAAGCCCCCGGCCACAGGGGGCACGCTACCCGGAGATCGCCTTGGACATGTCCGACATCCAGGTCGTCAGGCAGCACCTGATCGACCCCGAGATCTGCATCCGCTGCAACACCTGCGAAGCCACCTGCCCGGTGGCGGCCATCACGCACGACGCGCGCAACTACGTGGTGGATGCCGACAAATGCAACGCCTGCATGGCCTGCATCTCGCCGTGCCCGACCGGCTCGATCGACAACTGGCGCACCATGCCGCGCGCGCGCGCCTACGGCATCGACGAGCAGCTCGGCTGGGACGAGCTGCCGGCCGAGCTCACGCCCGAGCAGCTGGCCGCCGCCGGCGTGGCGGCCGGCGCCGAGCCGCCGCCGCCGGCCGTCGTCTCGCTGCCCGCCGCCGCCAGCGGCGAGGAGGCGTTCAACAGCGCGCAGTACGGCGCCACCGTGCCGCCGTGGTCGGCCGCGCATGCCTACACCAACCTGTACGGCGCCAAGGCCGCCAGGACCATCGCCGCCACCGTGACCGGCAACGTGCGCGTGACCGAGGTCGGGCGCGAGGCCGGGCACGACTACGACACGCACCACATCGTGCTGGATTTCGGCGCCCTGCCGTTCCCGGTGCTCGAAGGCCAGTCGATCGGCATCGTGCCGCCCGGCGTGGACGCCGCCGGCCGCGCGCACCACGCGCGCCAGTATTCGGTGGCCAGCGCGCGCAACGGCGAGCGGCCCGGCTACAACAACCTCTCGCTGACCATCAAGCGCGTGCTGGAAGACCACCAGGGCAATCCCGTGCGCGGCGTGGCGTCCAACTACATGTGCGACCTGCAGGTGGGCGACAAGGTGGAGGTGATCGGCCCGTTCGGCAGCAGCTTCCTGATGCCCAACCACCCGCGCTCCAACATCGTCATGATCTGCACCGGCACCGGCAGCGCGCCCATGCGCGCGATGACCGAATGGCGCCGCCGGCTGCGCAAGTCGGGCAAGTTCGAGGGCGGCAAGCTGATGCTGTTCTTCGGCGCGCGCACCAGGGAGGAACTGCCTTACTTCGGCCCGCTGCAGAACCTGCCCAGGGATTTCATCGACATCAACATGGTGTTCTCGCGCACGCCGGGCCAGCCCAGGCGCTACGTGCAGGACGCCATGCGCGAGCGCGCCGCCGACCTCGCGGCGCTGCTGGCCGACCCCGACACGTATTTCTACGTGTGCGGCCTCAAGAGCATGGAGGAGGGCGTGGTGCTGGCGCTGCGCGACGTGGCGCAGCAGGCCGGGCTGTCGTGGGAGACGCTGGGCGCCGACCTCAGGCGCGAGGGGCGGCTGCACCTGGAAACGTATTGAGCGGCGGGCCGGCGCCGGCCCGGAGCCCTCCGCGATGGCGTTCCGCCCGAACGCCATCGAATGCACATCATCGAATTCCACATGCCCGCGGCTTGCCGTTCGCGCAACCGCCGCCGGCCCGTCATGCCGCTTCCTGCGGCGGATCTTTCCAGCCAATCCCCGCGCGCGGGACAGGCGGGCTGCCGTTCAATGCGGCATGCCCGGCGCCGGACAAATGCGCGTGACCGGTCTTGCTGGCCACGGAGACGTCACGTTGCCGTTGGCTGATGGCATACTACATCGGCGAATTTCCGCGAGAAGCGCGTCAAGGCTGGTTCCGGTCTTGCCCGGGGAGATCCTCGCGGCGGCGATCGCATTGGGAGACAAGAGATGCCGAGGGAGTCATGATCAGATGTTTCGTCCGTTTCGTCCGCTTCGTCCGCTTCGTCCGTTTCCTCCCGCTGTTGCTTGCGGCCGTGCTTGCCGCGCCTGCCCGGGCGGCAAAGCCGGGGAAGGTGTTCTCGCCCGGAGCGGGGGTCCTGTGCGACCGCTACGTGTGCGCGGGCGCAGGCGGAATATCCTACGCGCTGACGGAGAAATACCTTGGCAGGAAGGCGGTGGAAAGATTGCGCTCCCAGGGAGAATTCGACCTGACGGCATTCACGTTCGAATCGGGTCTGTTTTGCGATGCCAATCAGCGCGTGTGCCGGTTCGGCCGATATTTCGACAAGAACGGCGTTCGGGATGGCGTGGACTCGCCCAAGTACACGCGCCTGCTGTTCGGGCAATGACGCGGCGGCGCGTCGGGAAGCAAGACATCAGGAATTAAGCATCGAGCGTCGCCGCGCGGCGTTGTGATCGAATCCGGCCCCTGGAAAACATTGCCATGCTGCACCAGTTCTACCACGTCGTGCCTTATTCATGGCCGCTGCTCCTGCAGTACCTTGCCCTGTTGTCGGTCGTGAGCGCGTGCGGCGCGGTTGGCGCCAGGTATGTGCGGAACGCCGAATCGGGGGCCACCGACGATATCAGGGTGGTCCTGAGCGCCACGCTGACGCTGCTGGCGCTGGTCGTGGGCTTCGCCTTCTCGCTTGCCATCGGCGGATACAACGCGCGCCAGGCCAACGAGGCAATGGAGGCCAACAGGATCGAGTCCGCCTTTTTCAAGGCGGAACTGTTGCCGGGCGAGGACGCCGGCAAAGTGCGCGGCTTGCTCCGGCAGTATCTGGATGCGCGGCTGGGTTTTTATCAGACCGGCCACGGCAGGCAGACGGATGAGCTGGCCGGCAATGCGAATCTGCTCAGGTCGCAGATGTGGGCGATCGTGGCGCGGAACGCCGGAAGGCAGCCGAATCCGGTCGCCGTGCTGCCGGTGTCCGCAATGAGCGACTTGCTCGGTTCGTATGAGAATTCGACGGCCAGTTGGCGAAGCCAGATACCACCCGCGGCCTGGGGCCTGATCACGGCGCTGGCCGCCTTCTGCAGCGCGCTCATCGGCTACAGCGCCGGCGTTCGCAATCACCGCGGGCTCCTCGTGGTGTTTCCCGCGGTCATCTCGATTTCGCTCGCCCTCATCGCCGACATCGACGTGCCGGGCCGGGGACTGATTCACGTCAGCCCGGACAACCTGGCCCGGGTCGCAAGACTCATCGCCGGCGCTTAGGGTCCGCTCAGGGTCCGGCCCCGGCCGCGCGATCCCCGGTTACTTGGCCGCCTTGTCGTGCTCGGCGAGGCCGACGGCCTTGTAGTCGTAGGTCGGGTAGAACTCGGTGCGGTACGCGCCCCAGGCGGTGTCTTCCAGCACGCGGTTGACCTCGCGGATGCGCGTGGCGGGCAGGCGCAGCGTGATGACCTGGCCGATCCCCATCGCGACGTACCAGCTCACCACCTCGACGCCCGCCGGCGGAAACGCCTTGTAGAAGCCCTGCTTGGCCAGTTGCGCGTTCAGCTCGCTGAGCGGGCGCGACTGGTCGTGCCGCAGGAACACGGTGAGCAGCACCGCGTTGTCCGGCGTCGCGGTGGCCGTTCCCGCGGGCGGCGCGTTGACGGTCTGCGCGCCGGCGCTGCCGCTGTACAGGCAGGCGGCATTCAGGGCCGCGGCGGTGCCGAGGATGGTTGCGGCGAAACGAAGCTTGCTGGTGATGCTCATGGGGGCCTCTTGAGTGTGGCCGGGCCGGTGCCCGGTCTGAGCCTGGGGGGTTGCCTCATCCTGGTGGATGACGGGTCTGCCACGTCACGGTGGCCCGGGTAGGCTACTCGCGCCACCTGGCGTTGTCCAGCCAACAGGCATGCCGGCGCGCGCGTTCCGCGCGTCCCGTCCCGCGGCTACTGAACTGCCGGCGCCGATGCGCCGGCGGTCATCAGTCTGTCGCCCGGCGGTGCGACTTCGCGGGTCGCGCGCCGCGTCTCCTCACAACCCCTTCGGCAACAGCGCCGCCAGCGATTCGCGCATCGCGCGCGCGATCAGTTGCTGCCGCTCGCGCGGCATGCGCGCCAGCGTGGAGGCCACGCTGATGCCCGCGACCGGCTCGCCGTCCGGCGCGTGCACCGCCATGCCGACCGCCAGCACGCCGCTGGTGGCATGGTTGCCGATCACCGACCAGCCGCGCTCGCGCGTGGAGCGCACCAGGATCTTCATGCGCTCGGGCGTCATGCCGCCGTAGCGGCCCAGCGCCGGCGCGTTGGCGGCGATGCAGCGCTCGATCTCTTCGTCGGGCAGCGCGGCCAGCAGCGCCAGCCCCGCGGCGCCCACGCCGAGCGGCTGGCGCGTGCCGATCTGGATCACGAGGATCTGCACCGGGTGCGTGCCCACGTGGCGCGCGATGCAATGCGAGATCGGCCCCTCGCGCACGATGGCGAAGGCCGCGTCGCCGCAGGCGGCGCTCACGCGCGCCAGCACCGGCTGCAGGCGCGCGGCGAAGCCGGGCGTGGCGCGCGGCTGCGCCAGCGCTGCCGCACGCGGTCCCGCCACGTAGCGGAAACGCCCGCGCTGCGCCACGTAGCCGCTCTCGATCAGGGTCGCCAGCAGGCGGTAGACGGTGGCGCGCTCGAGCGCCGCGATGCGGCACAGGTCCACCACGCGCAGGCCGTCGCGGCCGCTGTCGAGCACCGCGTCGAGCAGTTGCAGGCCGCGCCGCAGGGTGCGCGCGCCACAGTCTTCGGCCGCCTCGGCGGCGGAGTGAACGTCCGGCTGGCGGACGTTTCGGCTGGCAGTGCGGGCAGGCATGGGGAAGAATTTCTCGGTCGACGGAGCCACCCCGCAGTATGCCGCAGCGCGGTCAGAAGGGGGCCCGAGACGGCATCGCACCGCCAAAACAGGAGACAACATGACTTCGCACAACGCACTGCGCCGGCGCTTGCTGGCATTCGCCGCGGCGCTCGCCTGCGGCGCCGCGCCGGCCCTGCGGGCCCAGCCCGCCGCGTGGCCGACCAAGCCGGTCCGGCTGGTGGTCGGCTATTCCGCCGGCGGCGCCACCGACGTGATCGCCCGCCTCGTCGCGGTCAAGCTCGGCGAGCAGCTCGGCCAGTCGGTGGTGGTGGACAACCGCGCCGGCGCCAACAGCAACGTGGGCGCCGAACTGGTGGCCAAGTCGCCGCCGGACGGCTACACGCTCTACGTCTACACCATCGCCAACACCATCAACGCCTCGCTGTACGACAAGCTCGGCTACGACCCGCAGAAGGACTTCGAGCCGGTCGGCCTGATCGCGCGGATTCCCAACATCCTGGTGGTCAACCCCAAGCTGCCGGTGAAGACGCTGGCCGACTACATGCGCCTGGCCAGGAGCGCGCCGGAGGGCGTGACGTTCGCCTCGTCGGGCAGCGGCTCGTCCATCCACCTGTCGGGCGAGATGTTCAAGATGCAGGCCAAGCTCAACATGCTGCACGTGCCCTACCGCGGCAGCGCGCCGGCCGTGACCGACCTGCTGGGCGGGCAGGTGCAGTCGATGTTCGACAATACGCCGTCGTCGCTGCCGCACGTGAAGGCCGGCCGGCTGCGCGCCATCGCCATCACCAGCGCGCAGCGCTCGCCGCTGCTGCCCGACGTGCCGACCGTGGCGGAGTCGGGCTTTCCCGGCTTCGACGTGCAGTCGTGGTTCGCGCTCGCCGCGCCGGCGGGCACGCCGCAGCCGGTGGTCGAGCGGCTCAACGCCGCGCTGGGCAAGGTGCTGGCCATGCCGGACGTGCGCCAGCGCCTGCAGGACCTGGCGGCCACGCCCGAGCCCGGCACGCCGGACCAGCTGCGCAAGCTGATCGCATCCGAAACCAGGCGCTGGCGCGATGTCGTCAAGCAGTCCGGCGCCAAAGCCGAATAAGGAGGATTTACCGCATGTTCCCGATCGATTTCTTCTGGCGCGCGGCCGCGCGCTGGCCCGGCAACATCGCCATCGACGCGCCCGAGGGCGCCATCCGCTACGACGCGCTGGCCGAGCGGGTCGCGGCGCTGGCCGCGGCGCTGGTGGCGCTGGACCCCGCGCCGCAGAGCCGCGTCGGCATCTGCGCGCGCAACAGCGCCGAGCACATCGTGGCGCTGCTGGCGGCGCTGGCCTGCGGCAAGGTCTGGGTGCCGCTCAATCCCAAGAGCACGCGGCCGGAGATCCGCCGCATCATCGACGCGACCGAGCCGTCCATCCTGGTGATCGATCCCGCCTGCGCCGGCCTGCTCGAAGGCGCGCCCGGCGAGCGCATCTACTGCGGCCCGCCGCCGGCCGGCGAGCGCACGCTGGCGGGGCTGGTGGCGCAGCATGCCGGCGCGGCGCGCCCGGTGTTCTCGCTGCCGCCCGAGGCCACGCAGGCGATCAAGTTCACGGGCGGCACCACCGGCGCGCCCAAGGGCGTGATGCAGACCTACCGCGCGTGGATGGCCAACATCGCCAACCAGATCCACACCTGGGGCTTCGACGAGCACGAGCGCTACATCGTGGCCGCGCCGGTCACGCACGGCACCTCCACCTACCTGCTGCCGATCCTGGCGCAGGGCGGCTGCCACGTGGTGCTGGCCGAGGCCGGCGCCGAGGCCGTGCGCACCGCCTTCCGCGAGCGCGGCGGCACGGTGTGTTTCATGCCGCCCACGCTGGTCTACATGCTGATGGCGCTGCCGGGCGCCTCGCGCGCGGACTTCCCGCACCTGCGCCGCCTGATCTACGGCGGCGCGCCGATGCCGCCCGAGAAGATTCGCGAGGTGCGCGAATTCTTCGGCCCGGTGCTGGGCACCACCTACGGCCAGACCGAAGCGCCGCAGAACCTGACCGTGATGCGCCCCGAGGATTTCGAGGACGAGCGCAACTGGGCCGCCGTGGGCCGCGCCACGTGGTTCAGCGACGTGGCCGTCATGGCGCCCGACGGCCGCCTGCTGCCCGCCGGCGAGGTGGGCGAGGTGGTGGCGCGCGGCGACCTGCTGATGAGCGGCTACTGGCGCCTGCCGGAAAAGACCGCCGAGACCCTGGTGGACGGCTGGCTGCACACCGGCGACCGCGGCCTGATCGACGCGCGCGGCTACCTGTATCTCAAGGACCGGCTCAAGGACATGGTCATCACCGGCGGCTTCAACGTCTACCCGATCGACGTCGAGAACGCGCTGGGCCAGCATCCCGCCGTGCACGAATGCACCGTGTTCGGCGTGCCCGACGAGAAATGGGGCGAGGCGGTGCAGGCGGCGGTGGAGCTGCGCCCCGGCCAGCACGCCAGCGAGGCCGAGCTGATCGCCTTCGTGCGCGAGCGCCTGGGGCCGGTGCAGACGCCCAAGCGCATCCACTTCCATGCCAGCCTGCCGCGCTCGCCGGTGGGCAAGGTGCTCAAGACCGCCGTGCGCGACCGCGCGCTGGCGCCCGCCGACGTATCCTGATGGTCCGCGCCTCCGCACCTCCGTCCCGCCGCACAACAAGAGACCAAGCCATGACCAACGCCGCTTCGAACGCCGCCACGCCCGTCACCCGCCTGTGCACGCACACGCTCACCAGCCTGCATTACCGCGATGCCGACCTGGTCGAGGACCTGATGGGCAAGCAGACCTTCACCGAGGTGATGCTGATGCAGATCCTGGGCCGCGCGCCGCGCCCGGTGGACCTGCGCATCACCGACGTGGTGCTGATCGTGCTGATGGAGCACGGCCTCACGCCCAGCGCCATCGCCACGCGCCTGATCTACATGAGCGCGCCCGAGAACCTGCAGGGTGCCGTCGCCGCCGGCCTGCTGGCCGTGGGCAGCTCCTTCGTGGGCACGATGGAAAACTGCTCGCAGCTGCTCGACCGCATCGGCGCGGCCGCCGACCCGGATGCCGAGGCGATGGAGATCGCGCGGCACTACAAGTCCATCAAGGCCCACGTGCCCGGCTTCGGCCACCACCTGCACAAGCCGGTGGACCCGCGCGCCTACAAGCTGCTGGAGATGGGCCGCGCCGAGCCCGAGCTGGGCGGCGACAAGATCCGCGCGCTGGAGCGCCTGTCCGCGGCGGTCGACGCGGTGGCGGGGCGGCCCATCACCATCAACGCCACCGGCGCCGTAGCCGCGCTGCTGGGCGAACTGGGCGTGCCCACGGCGGTGATGCGCGGCTTTGCCGTGATCTCGCGCGCGGCCGGGCTGGTGGCGCATATCGTCGAGGAACAGCAGAGCCCGTCGGGTCGCTTCATCTGGGATACCGTCGAGCACGCCATTCCCTACGTGGGCGAAGGCGGGCGCGCGGCGGGAGAGGGCGCATGACGGCGGACGCGACGCGGGATGCGCGCCCGCCGGCGCTGCCGCTCGATCTGTCCGGGCGCACGGTATTCGTGGCGGGGGCCGGTTCGGCCGGGCCGGGCTGGAGCATCGGCCGCGCGTCGAGCGTGACCTACGCGCGGCTCGGCGCGCGGGTCTGCGTGGCGGACCGCGACGCGGCCTCGGCCGCGGAAACCACCGCATTGATCCGCGCCGAAGGCGGCACGGCCGAGACCTTCGTCGGCGACGTCGCCGTGGAGGACGACGTGGTGCGCCTGTTCGCCGAGGCGCGCGAGCACTTCGGCGTGGTGGACGTGCTCCATCACAACGTCGGCATCGGCAAGACCGGCGGCCCGCTGGAGACCAGCGCGGCCGACTTCGACCGCATCCACGCCGTCAACGTGCGCAGCCTGCTGCTGGCCAGCCAGCAGGTGCTGCCCGACATGGTGGCGCGCGGGCGCGGCGCCATCGTCGCGATCTCGTCGGTGGCCGGCATGCGCTACCTGGGCTATCCGCACCTGGCCTACAACGTGACCAAGGCGGCGGTGATCCAGTTCACGCGCATGCTGGCGCAGCAGTACGCGCCGCACGGCGTGCGCGCCAACACGGTGGTGCCGGGCCTGATCGACACGCCGCGCATCGCCACCACGGTGGCCGGCATGTTCTCCGCGACCAGCCTGGAGCAGGCGAAGGAAGCGCGCGCCGCGCAGGTGCCGCTGGGCCGCATGGGCAGCGCGTGGGAGGTGGCGCACGCCTGCGCGTTCCTGGCCTCGGACGCGGCCGCCTACGTCACCGGCACCGAGCTGGTGGTGGACGGCGGCATCACCGGCAAGTACGTGTAGCGCGCGCTGGTATTGTCGGCATGCCGGCGGTCAGTAGCCCTGGGCGCCGCCGCCGGCCGGCGCCTGCCCGGCGCGCATCTGCGTCACCACCTGGCGGGCGCCGGCGGCCATCAGGCGCGCGTCGGAGCCGACCGTGACGAAGCGGAAGCCCTGCCCGATGCGGCGCAGCGCCGCTTCCGGCGCGCCGTTGTGAATGCCGGCGACCACGCCGTGCGCCTGCGCGCGCGCCAGCACGTGGGCGATGGCGGCGGCCACCGGCGGATCGACGTCGTCGAAGACCGGGCGGCAGCCGAGCGCGAGCGAAAGATCGGACGGGCCGATGTAGACCGCGTCCAGTCCCGGCACCGAGAGGATCGCGTCGAGATTGTCCAGCCCCTGCCGGGTCTCGATCATGGCGAAGGTGACGATGGTCTCGTTGGCGCGCTCGGGATAATCGGCGCCGCCGTAGAGCAGCGCGCGGATCGGCCCGAAGCTGCGCGAGCCCAGCGGCGGGTAGTGCGTGGCGGCGACGAAGCGCTCCGCGTCCTCGCGCGTGTTGATCATCGGGCAGATCACGCCGTAGGCGCCGGCGTCCAGCACCTTCATCAGGATGCCGGGCTCGTTCCACGGCACGCGCGCCACCGGCACGGTGTCGGTGGTGGACACGGCGGTAAACAGCGCGAGCGCGTCGCGGTAGTCGAGCGCGCCGTGCTGGAGGTCCACGGTCAGCGAGTCCCAGCCCTGGTGCGCCATCGTCTCGGCCGCGAAGCTGCTGGGGATGGAGAGCCAGCCATTGACCACGGCCTGGTCGGCCGCCCACATCTTTCGAATCCGGTTCTCGCGCATCGGGCTTTGTCTCCTGGCTGGTCTTCGCCAGGCGACACGTGCCCCCGGCGTGTTCTCGACGGCGGATCGCGGCGATCCGCGCTGCTGCGGGGAAGTATAAGCCGGGGGCTGCTGCTCAGGTTGCCACGACTGCGGGTTTGCTCCCCTCTCCCGCTCGCGGGAGAGGGGTCGGGGGAGAGGGCCAGCGCTGGCGAATGCTACCGTGCCGGAAAACCCGCCGGCTTCATTCCTGGCCTGACCCCGCTGCCTCAGCGCTTGCCGACCGTGAACGCGATCTCGCCCACGCCTTCCACGCCCGCCGTCACCTTGTCGCCCTGGCGCAGTTCGCCCACGCCGGCCGGGGTGCCGGTGAAGATCAGGTCGCCGGGGGCCAGGGTCACGCTCTGCGAGACATAGGCGATCACGTCCGCGACCGGCCAGATCAGTTCGTCGAGGTTGCCGTCCTGGCGGGTCTCGCCGTTGACCGCGAGCCAGATGCGGCCCTTGGCCGGATGGCCGACGCTGGCCACCGGGTGCAGCGGGCCGCTTGGGCCGGAGGCGTCGAAGCTCTTGGACCAGTCCCACGGCCGGCTCATCTTCTTGGCCACGTCCTGCAGGTCGCGGCGGGTCATGTCCACGCCCACGGCGTAGCCCCACACGAAATCCAGCGCCTGCTCGGGCTTGATGTCGGCGCCGCCCTTGCCGATCGCCACCACCAGCTCGATCTCGTGGTGCAGGTTCCCGGTCAGCGGCGGGTAGGCCACGGTGCCTTCGGCCGGCACCACGGCGTCGGCCGGCTTGGTGAAGAAGAACGGCGGATCGCGGTCGGGGTCGTTGCCGAACTCGCGCGCGTGCGCGGCGTAGTTGCGGCCGACGCAGAACACGCGGCGGATGGGGAAGCGGGCATCGCTGCCGGCCACGGCGACGCTCGCCTGGGCGGGCGGCTGGATCACGAAATCGGTCATCTTGGAATCCGTAGGTGAGGGGGCTTGGAAAAATGCGCCGGAACGATCCGGCGCCTGCTTGGCAAACGTGGCTTGCGGCCTGGCGGCACTTACTTGGCGAACACCTGGCTGAGGTCGCCGAAGGCCTTGAACTCGAGCGCGTTGCCCGACGGGTCGAGGAAGAACATGGTGGCCTGCTCGCCGACCTGTCCCTTGAAGCGCACGTGCGGCTCGATCACGAACTGCGTATCGGCCGCGCGCAGCCTGTCGGCCAGCGCTTCCCATTCGGGCATCGGCAGGATCGCGCCGAAGTGGCGCACCGGCACCTCGTCGCCGTCCACCGCGCTGGTGGCGCGATGGCCGCATTCCTGCGGCGCCAGGTGCGCCACCACCTGGTGGCCGTAGAAGTCGAAGTCGATCCAGGCGTCGGAGCTGCGGCCTTCGGGGCAGCCGAGCAGGCCGCCGTAGAAGCGGCGCGCTTGCGCCAGGTCGTTGACGGGAAAGGCGAGGTGAAACAACGGGATGGCGCTCATCGGGGGCTCTCGGGGGGACGGGTTGGCCGGTTCCGCGCCGCGGCCGGCGCGGCGCTGGTCCGTTGATTGTAATCAGCAGAACTCGTAATATGAAACGAATGTTTTCTGCTCTGAGTATCGAAAGTTTCTATATATGATCCGCTACTTCCAGACCTTCCTCGTGGCCGCCGAGACGGCCTCCTTCTCCGCGGCCGGCGCGCGGCTCGGGCTGACCCAGTCCGCCGTCAGCACGCAGATCCGCCGGCTCGAGGAAGACCTGGGCTGCACGCTGTTCGACCGCGCCGGCAAATCGGTCGCGCTGAGCGGGGACGGGCGCCGCCTGCTGCCGGAGGCGCGCCGCTTCATCGACCTGTACGAGTCGATGAAGGGCCACGCGCAATCGGCCCCCGACACCGCGCCGCTGGACCTGGGCGCGGTCTCCACCGTGCAGGCCGCGCTGCTGCCGCGCGCGATGAAGCGCTTCCGCGACGGCTTTCCGAAGACGCACGTCAACGTCGTCCCCGGCATGTCCACCCAGCTGCTCACGCAGGTGGACGCGCGCGAGCTCGACGTGGCCGTGCTGGTCAAGCCGCGGCTGGGCATCCCGCCGGAGCTGAAGTGGGTGCCGCTGATGCAGGAGCGCTTCGTCGGCATCGCGCCCAGGGGCGCGCCGCGCGACCTCAAGGCCGCGCTGGCGGCGCTGCCGTTCATCCGCTACAACCGCCATTCGATGGGCGGTCAGCTGGTGGACCGCTACCTGCGCCGGCACCGGCTGTGGGTGGATGGCGGCATGGAGCTGGACGAGCCGGCGGTGATCCTGCAGATGGTGAGCGAAGGCCTGGGCTGCGCCATCATCCCGGCCGAGCTGGTGCCGCTCGGGCGCACGCGCAACGTGGTGGAGATCCCGCTGCCGGGCGAGCCGATGTTCCGCGAGATCGGCGTGCTGGTGCGGCAGTCGGCGCTCAAGCGGGCGCCGGTGGCGGGGCTGATCGAGGCGCTGGTGGCGGTGGCGGCGCAGGCGCGCGAGCGCCCGCGGGCCGGCGGCGGCGCGCCTAGAGCGCGTAGCGCACGGTGAGATAGAACGTGCGCTGCGGGAACGGGTGGAACAGGAAATACTTCCGGTTGTTCAGGTTGTCCACGCCGAGCGCCGTGCTCCAGTGCTTGTCGAATTCGTAGCGCACGCGCGCGTCCATCACGAAGAAGCTCTGGAAGCCCTGGTAGGTCGCCGGATTGACGTCGGTGTTGTCGACCGTGGCGTACACGCGCGAGCTGTAGCGGCCCGCCAGCGTGTAGGTCCATTTGTTGTCGGGCCGGTACGTGGCCGCCAGCGTCGCGCGCCAGGTCGGCACGTAGGGCACGCGCTTGCCGGCGGCGGTGGCGCCCGCCACGGTGGGCACGTAGCTGTCGTCGGAGAGGATGCGCGAATCGACATAGGTGGCGTTGCCCGAGAGCGAGAGCCCGCGGATGAGCACGTTGTCCTGCTGGCCGGCCAGCTCCACGCCGGTCTGGCGCGTCTTGCCCACGTTCTGCGTGAACGATACCGGCGTGGCGAAGCCGGCGATGTTGGAGGTCTGCGAGATCAGCGCGTTGGAGACGTATTCGTTGAAGACCGACAGGCGGATCTTGCCGTCGCTGTCGTGGCGCTCGATCGCCAGTTCGCTCGACAGCACGCGCTCGGGCTGCAGGAACGGGTTGGCCTGCGTGAAGGTGGTGCCGGTCTGCACGCTCTGGTACAGCTCGCCGACCGTGGGAAAGCGCAGCGCCTTGCCGAAGGAGCCGGTGACGGACCAGCGCTCGGTGGCGTCCCAGGTGAGCGAAGCCTTGGGCGAGAAGCCGGACTGGTCCACGCTGGGCTGGCTGATCGACACGCCCGCGCCGTTGCTGCCGAGCGAGAAGTTGTAGCCGTCGTAGGCGCGCCACCATTCGTAGCGCCCGCCCAGCGTGGCCTGCACGCCGGGCGCCACGCGCCAGACGTCCTGCAGCCACAGCGCGGTGGTCTGGGTCTTGCCGAGCGAGTTGCTGAACAGCGCGCCGCTGCTGCCGGCGGTCCAGTCCGCCGTGGTGTAGGTCGGGCTGACCAGCTTGAACTGGTCGTAGTGCGCGCCGAAGCTGACGATGTTGGCGCCGGCCACGCCCTGCGGGCGCCAGGTGCCCTTGAGGTCGAGCGTGGTCCAGCCGGTGCCGCTCATGTCGGTGGCGCGCCCGGGGCCGCCCGTGAGCGCGGCCGGGTAGGTGCCGGTGGACAGGCGGCTGAGGTCGCGCAGGTAGTAGAAATTGCTGACCGTCGCCTCGCCGTCGAACACGCCCTGCGTGTGGCTTTCCACCTTGAGGCTCTGCATCAGGTGCTGCTGTTCGACGTTGTTGCCGGTGAATTGCCCGGCGATGGTGCTGGCGTTGTAGGCGAAGCCGCCGATGTTGACGCTGCCGCCGCCGCCGCCGTAATAGGGCGTGCCGCCGGCGGTGCTCAGGTAGGTGCGGGCGCTGGCCTTCGCGTCGTTCTGCCAGTAGCCGAGCGAGTAGACCGCGCTGACCGCGGGCGTGAAGTCGTAGGCCAGCTTGATGGCGGCGTTGTCCTGCAGCGTGTGCTGGAAGTTGCCCGCGCCGATCACCTGGATCGCGCCGCCGGTGCGGTTGCGCTCGGCAAAGGCGCCGCTGACGACCGGCAGCGCGGCGCCCGCCGGCGTGGTGGACTGGGTGACGGTGCCGAAGCTCAGCGGCTGGCTGAAGCTGTTGAGATGGCTGGCGCTGAACCACCACGACAGCTTGCCCGCGCGGTCGCCCAGCGTGAGGCTGTACTGCTGGGACGGCTCGTTCTCGCTGGTGCCGTACTGGCCGAAGTGCTGGATCGCGCCGGTGACTTCGATGCTGCCTTCCAGCTTCTTCGGCATGCGCGTGGCGATCTCCGTCACGGCGCCGTAGGAGTTGCCGGGGTAGGCGGCGGAGAACGGGCCGTACATCACGTCGATGCGCTCGACCTGCTGGGGCGCGACCATGAACCACTGCGGCGAGCCGTTGCCGTTGTTGTTGTTCACGAGCGTGGACAGCAGCACGCCGTCGGCATAGATCAGGCTGCGCGCGCTGGCGTTGATGCCGGTGGTGCGGGTGGCCATCGGCGACTGCGTGTCGCCGATGAAGCGCTTGCGCACCAGCACGTCGGGCAGGTACTTGAGCATGTCTTCCGTGCCCATCGCGTTGATGGTCTCGGCTGCCTGCTGCGCCGTGATGCCGGCGGTGGTCTGCGGCAACTGGTTCTTCTCGGCGAACGAGCGCGTGCCGGTCACGCTCACGGCGGGCAGGCTGTGGTCGTCGGCGCCGGTTTCGCCGGCGGCTCTGGCCGGGTTGCCGCCAGCCTCCTGGGCGTGGGCGCCGGGCGCGGCCAGCGCGGCGCAAAGCAGGGTGCGGGCGGCCGCGGGAGCGGCCTCGCGCAGCGCGGTGCGGCCGCGGGAAAGCATCTTGTGCATCTGGGTCTACCTCGAATCGATGTCCGTCGCCCGCATGCCGGTGCATGCGGACGCCGCGGGCGCGCAGGGGCGCCGCGGATACTCAGGGGCGCAGACGAGGCAGGGCTGGCGGGGCGCGCGGGCGTCCCGAGGGGAACGCGCCGAGCGGCACGAACCGGGTGAAGAGCGCCGCCGCGGCGACGAAGGCGATCAGCAGGACGAGCGTGGGCGGCGGCGCGGGCATGGCGGGCGCCGCCGGATGATCGGCCAGCAGGTCGCAGTAGCCGCAGGCGGCGAGGTCGGCGGCCGCCGGCTGGCGGGCGGCATCGTCGGGATGGGCGGCGGAGCAGATGTAGCCGGCCGGGTCGGCGGCATGGGCGGACGCCACGAACTGGCTGACGACCGGCGCGAACACGATCAGCCACATGGCGAGCAAGCCGAGCCATGCGGTAGTCGAGATGCGTTTGCGGGGCGTCATGTGGGTGTGCGATCGGGGCGCGTGCAGTCTACCCGAAGCGGGACGCGGCCGGGGCCGCGCGAGCCGTGGCATTTTGACACATTGGCGGTGGCGGATGCCATGCCCGGCGGAAATGGCATGCGCGTCACAACGGTGGCGGCGGCCGGCCCGGCAGACCGGTATTCACGCCGGCGCGGGCTGGAGTAGACTGAATGCACGGATGCCCACCACGACCTGCTTCGGAGTTGAAATGGACACGCATTCCACCAAGGAACGAGCGCAAAAGCGTCCGTCGGACCGGACCTTGAATGTGCTCTCTGTGCTCGTGGGACTGGTCACGCTTGCGCTCGGCATCGCCTGGCTCATCTACAAGCGCTACGTCGACCTGGACCTGCCGTATTTCGCGATTCCGCTGGTGCTCACCATCCCGGTGATCGTGGCGGCGGCATTCCGGAGTCTCTGGGACTAGCCGCGCCGGCGCCCGGGCAAGGCCCGCGCGCCAGGGAGCCATCCGGCTGCCGCAAACGAAAAAACGGCCGGGCCGGCCCCGATCCTCGGGGCGGCCCGGCCGTTTTTTTCGGGCCGGTCCTGCTTAGCCTTGCGTGGCGGCCAGCGCAGCGTTGAGCGTCTTGCTCGGGCGCATCACGGCTTCCAGCCTGGCGGAGTCGGGCCAGTAGTAGCCGCCGATGTCGGCCGGCTTGCCCTGCACGTCCGACAGCTCGCCGACGATGGTCTTCTCGTTGTCGGTCAGCTTCTTGGCCAGCGGCGCGAAGTGGGCGGCCAGCTTGGCGTCGGCGGTCTGCGCGGCGAGTTCCTGGGCCCAGTACATGGCCAGGTAGAACTGGCTGCCGCGGTTGTCGAGCTGGCCGGTCTTGGGCGACGGGCTCTTGTTGTTGTCGAGCAGCTTGCCGGTGGCGGCGTCGAGCGTGGTGGCCAGGATCTTGGCGGCGGCGTTGCCGGTCTTGAGGCCGAGGTCTTCCAGCGACACGGCCAGCGCCAGGAATTCACCGAGCGAGTCCCAGCGCAGGTGGTTTTCTTCCACCAGTTGCTTGACGTGCTTGGGCGCCGAGCCGCCCGCGCCGGTTTCGTACATGCCGCCGCCGGCCATCAGCGGGACGATCGACAGCATCTTGGCGCTGGTGCCCAGTTCCATGATCGGGAACAGGTCGGTCAGGTAATCGCGCAGGATGTTGCCGGTGACGGAGATGGTGTCCAGGCCGCGGATCACGCGCTCCAGCGTGTAGCGCATGGCGCGCACCTGCGACATGATGTGGATGTCCAGGCCCTTGGTGTCGTAGTCCTTGAGGTAGGTCTCGACCTTCTTGATCAGCTCGGCTTCGTGCGGGCGGTACGGGTCCAGCCAGAACACGGCCGGCATGCCGGAGTTGCGCGCGCGGGTGACGGCCAGCTTGACCCAGTCGCGGATCGGCGCGTCCTTGACCTGGCACAGGCGCCAGATGTCGCCCTGCTCGACCTGCTGCGTCAGCGCGGCCAGGACTTCGCCAGTGGCGTTGTCGACGACGCGGGCTTCACCGTCTTCGGGGATCTCGAAGGTCTTGTCGTGCGAGCCGTATTCCTCGGCCTTCTGCGCCATCAGGCCGACGTTCGGCACCGTGCCCATCGTGGTGGGGTCGAAGTTGCCGTTGGTCTTGCAGAAGTTGATGATTTCCTGATAGATGCGGGCGAAGGTCGATTCCGGGATCAGGCACTTGGTGTCCTTCGGACGGCCGTCGGCGCCCCACATCTTGCCGCCGATGCGGATCATGGCCGGCATCGACGCGTCGACGATCACGTCGTTCGGCGCGTGCAGGTTCGAGATGCCCTTGGCCGAGTCCACCATCGCCAGTTCCGGGCGGTGCTCGTGGCAGGCGTGCAGGTCGCGGATGACTTCCTCGCGCTTCGATTCCGGCAGCGCCTCGATCTTGGTGTACAGGTCGATCAGGCCGTTGTTGACGTTCACGCCCAGTTCGTCGAACAGCTTGGCGTGCTTGGCGAAGGCGTCCTTGTAGAACACCTTGACGGCGTGGCCGAACACGATCGGGTGCGACACCTTCATCATGGTCGCCTTGACGTGCAGCGACAGCATGACGCCGGTCTTGCGCGCGTCTTCCATCTGGTCTTCGTAGAAGGCCAGCAGCGCCTTCTTGCTCATGAACATGCTGTCGAGGATCTCGCCGTCGAGCAGCGCGATCTTGGGCTTGAGCACGATGGTCTTGCCGCTCTTGGTGACCAGTTCCATGCGCACTTCGCGCGCGCGGTCCAGCGTGGCCGACTTTTCGCCGTGATAGAAGTCGCCGTGCTTCATGTGCGCCACGTGGGTGCGCGAAGCCATGCTCCACTCGCCCATGCTGTGCGGGTTCTTGCGGGCGTAGTTCTTGACGGCGGCGGGCGCGCGGCGGTCCGAGTTGCCTTCGCGCAGGACCGGATTCACGGCGCTGCCCAGGCACTTGGAATAGCGCTGGCGGATGGCCTTCTCTTCGTCGGTCTTCGGATCTTCCGGGTAGTCGGGCACCTTGTAGCCCTTCGACTGGAGTTCCTTGATGGCGCTGACCAGCTGGTGCACCGAGGCGCTGATGTTGGGCAGCTTGATGATGTTGGTGTCCGGCAGCAGCGTCAGGCGGCCCAGTTCCGCCAGGTTGTCCGGCACACGCTGCTCTTCGGTCAGGAATTCGGGAAATTCGCCCAGGACGCGCCCAGCCACCGAGATATCGCTGGTCGTGACGTTGATGCCGGCCGGCGCGGTGAACGTGCGGATGATAGGCAGAAAGGCACTGGTCGCCAGCAGCGGGGCTTCGTCGGTCAGCGTGTAGATGATGGTGGGCTGGGTACTCATTGCTTACCTCAAGGTCAAGAAATAGGTAGGGAAGGCGCCGCCGGCTGGATCGCAGTCCGCGGTAAATGTGAGATTTTGCCTGATTTTGCTTTCAGAGGCCTGACTTTGGCCCGCTTTCTTGCGCCCGGCGCCGTAAATGCACCTGAATGGTGCGTAAAAACGGGCCCTCCGCGCCGCGAGGCCGTGCCGGCGGCGGCGTGAGCGCTGCCGGCGGGGGCGGCCATCGGCGGTCCGGCCGCCGCCGGCCATGCCGCGTTTGCGGCGCACGTGTCGCGGCGTCCGGGCAGGCCGCCGGCTCCGCGCGTCCTGGCCACGCCGGCGCGGCGGTCGCCGGGTGGAACGGCCGGCGTGTTCTCCGCCTCGCCGCTTTCCTCGTGCTCGCTTCCCATACGCGTTCCGCGCGCCGTCGCTCTGCGCGCCCAAGCCCGCGCGCCCATTTCCATATCGCCGTTCCAGCGCCCCGATTCGAATATCCGTGGCCGCGCTTTGTGTCTGAAATGTTTCCATTGCAGCCATATCGGTATCCCCATATGGGCTGTGCGGCACATGCATTTCACTCTGTTACTTCAAGCGGGTGACTTTAATACTTGTCATATGGCGCACCCGTATCCCGCGCACTACTATCGCCCTCGGGTTTGATCGACGGGATAAGGCGAATCCATTTTTATTATTCCGCAGAAAATCCCGTCAATCTCGCCGACCAATTAAAAGTTGGTGCCTTTTATTCATATGAACAGGAGTAATTAGTGAAGAAGAACGCAATCGTTTTTTCCATCGCCACGCTGTTTGGCCTGGCCGCTGCGCAAACCGCGTTCGCGCAATCCGCGGGCAAGGTGAAGTTCAACGGTGAACTGGTGAGCAGCACCTGCTCGATCACCGCCGGCGACGAAGACAAGACCGTCACGATGCCCACGGTGTCGACCACCGCGCTGGCCACCCAGGGCGCTACCGCCGGCGCCACCTCGTTCACCATCGGCGTGACGCAGTGCTCGGCGGACCTGAACACCGTCAAGGCGCATTTCGAGATGGACAACATGGATCCGGCCACCCGCAACCTGAAGAACCTGGCCACCACCAACCCGGCAGGGAACGTCAACGTGCAGCTCGTCGACGGCGACGGCGGCGCGCCGATTCCGCTCGGCGCCGGCGGCAAGCCCGTCAACCTCACCGGCACCGGTGCCGCGCGCGGCGCGACGCTGACGTACGGCGGCCAGTACTACGCCACCGCCGCCACCACGGCCGGCAAGGTGGAGTCGTTCGCCCGCTTCACGCTGGCCTACAACTAAATCGATCCGCCGGGATCGGCGAATTCCGGGCTGTCTCGCCAGAGGCGGTTCGGAATTTTCCGGAAAAAGAATGAAAAGGAGTATTGCGTGCGCTTATGGAAAATCGGCGCCTTCATGGTGGCCATGATGTTATTGCCGGCGCAGGCAGCCGTCGTCATTACCGGAACGCGGGTCGTTTATCCGGAGCAAAGCCGCGAGGTCAATGTACGCATGACCAATATCGAAAATTCCCCGGTGCTGGTGCAGGCGTGGATCGACGACGGCGACGTCAATGCGCAGCCCGACGAAATCCAGGTTCCCTTTGTCCTGACGCCGCCCGTGTTCCGCATGGAGCCGAAGAAAGGGCAGACGCTCAGGGTGATGTACGCGGGCGAGAACGCGCCGCCGGAGCGCGAATCGCTCTACTGGCTGAACGTCCTCGAAATCCCGCCCACGGCACAGGACGCGGCCAGCCGCAACCTGCTGCAGTTCGCCTTCCGCACCCGCATCAAGCTGTTCTACCGGCCCGCTGCGCTGCAGGAAGACCCCGCCGCCGTGCGGGCCCGGTTGAAGTGGCGGCTGGTGCCGGGCGCGAAAGACGCAAAAGACGCAAAAGACGAGAAGGGCGGCGGCCCGGTGCTGCGCGTCGACAACCCGACCCCGTACCACATCTCGTTCAGCCGCGTGACGCTGAAGTCGGGCGACAGGGAAACATCGTTCAACCAGGACATGGTGGCGCCGTTCGGCCATCTCGATTTCGAGCGCAAGCAGGGCGAGCCGGGCCTGGTGAAGGCGCCGGGGCTCGTTTCCTACGGGCTGCTCAATGACTACGGCGCGGAAGTGAAGGACACGGCAAACGTGGAAACAGTGGAGTAAGTGGACCAGGCGGTAAAACGATTGGGGGTGAGCTGAGTGGCTGGCGTAGTAAGCAGGGCAATGCAGGGTGGACCGCAGGGCGGCGATCATGGCGTTTTCCGCTGCCGTCAAACGGTTTCGGCAGCGATTCTGGCCTTCGGCGCGGGAGCGTGGGCCGTGGATGCATCCGCAGAGGAGGCCGGCAAGCTCGCCGTGACGCGCCGGCCAAGCGTGGAACTGGCGGCGCTGTCCCCCAGCGCCGCCCCGCAGATCCTGGCCGACGGCATGCCGCCGCGCGCGCCCGCCAGCCGCCAGGAACCCGCCGAGCCGCTGGTGGTGGCCTTCAATTCCGCCCTGTTCGCCGGCAAGGGCGTCGACCTGACGCGCTACGCGCGCGGCAATCCGGTCGAGCCCGGCACCTATCCGGTCGACGTCTCCGTCAACGGCGCCGGGCGCGGCCGCCTGGAGGTCGAGTTCCGCGCCGTGCCCGGCAGCGAGACCGCGTCGCCGTGCTTCACGCTCGCGACGCTGGAGCGGCTCGGCGTGGACAGCCAGGCGGTGGTGCGCCAGCTCAAGGGGCTGGACGACGAGGACGCCGACGCCACCGTCGACGCCGCTCGCGCCACGCTGGACCCCGAAACCTGCCTGCCGCTGCGCGAGGCACTGCCGGGCGCCAGCGCCTCGTTCGACAGCGCCGACCTGAAGCTCGACCTCACCATCCCGCAGCTCGCCATGAGCAAGACGCCGCGGGGGTACATCGACCCCGCGCGCTGGGACAACGGCATCGACGCCGGCCTGCTGCAATACAGCCTGAACACCTACACCAGCGAGCAGAAGACCGGCACGCAGGATTTCAGCAGCGCCTATCTCGGTTTGCAGAGCGGGCTGAACATCGGTGCCTGGCGCTTCCGCCAGCGCTCCACGGTGAGCTGGATGAGCCGCGGCGCCGGCGTGGGCTGGCGCAGCCTCGAGGCCTACGCGCAGCGCGACATCACCGCGCTGCGCAGCCAGTTGACCGCCGGCGACAGCTACACCAGCGGCGAGGTCTTCGATTCGTTCGGCGTGCGCGGCGTGCAGCTCGCCAGCGACGACCGCATGCTGCCCGACTCGCTGCGCTCGTACGCGCCGGTCATCCGCGGCGTGGCGGACACCAACGCGCGCGTGATCGTGCGGCAGAACGGCAACATCATCTACGAAGCGAGCGTGCCGCCGGGCCCGTTCGAGTTCACCGACCTGCCCGCCACCGGCTACGGCGGCGACCTCGAGGTCACGGTGACGGAGTCCGACGGGCGCGCGCGGCAGTTCTCCGTGCCGTTCGCCTCGGTGGCGCAGATGCTGCGTCCAGGCAGCTACCGCTTCAGCGTGGCGGCGGGCCGCTACCGCGATGCCGCGCACGGCGCCACGCCGTGGGTCGCGCAGGGCACCTACCAGCACGGCCTCACCAATCTCGTGACGGCCTACGGCGGCGTGCTGGCATCGGCCGGCTACGTCTCGAGCGTGCTCGGCTTCGGCCTGAACACGCCGATCGGCGCGATCGCGTTCGACGCCACCGCCGCGCGCACCGAGCTGCCGGGGCGCGGCAACCGCAGCGGCATCAGCACGCGCGCCAGCTACAGCAAGATGATGCCGGGCTCGCGCACCAATTTCTCGCTGGCGGCCTACCGCTATTCGACGCCGGGCTTCTACAGCCTGGGCGACGCGGTCCGCGCGCGCGAGGACCACGCCGGCGCCGGCGGCGCCGACGACTATCGCGACTATCGCGACTATCGCGCGCGCAGCCGCCTGCAGGTGAACGTCAACCAGCAGGTCGGCACGCGCAGCGCGTTCTATGTATCGGGCAGCACGCAGAACTACTGGGGCACGGCGCGCGGGCGCGACCTGCAGTTCCAGTTTGGCTTCAGCAGCGTGTTCCGGCACGTCGGTTATTCGCTCTACGCGCAGCGCGCCACCGACGGCAACGGCCGCACGGTGACGCAGGTCGGGCTGAACCTGTCGATTCCGCTCGGCCGCGCCACCGCGGCGAACCGCAACACGTTCAGCTTCCTGTCGGCATCGGCATCGCGCGATTCGAGCGGCAACAGCGCGCTGCAGACCAGCCTGTCGGGCAGCCGCACCGACATCGGCCTCGACTACGGCGTCAACATGGCGCGCATCGTGAGCGGCGACAGCACCAACGCCTCGCTCGGCGGCTACGGCACGTACCGCTCGCCGGTCGGCACGGTCACGGCGAATGCGTCGCTGAACAACCGCACGCGCCAGGCGTCGCTCGGCGCCACGGGCGCGGTGGTCGTCCACCGCGGCGGCGTGACGCTGAGCCCCCCGCTCGGCGCCGCCGCCGCGCTGATCGAAGCCAAGGGGGCGAAGGGCGGCAAGGTGATCAACGGCCAGGGGGCCTCGATCGACCGCTTCGGCTATGCCGTGGTTCCGTCGCTGATGCCATACCGTGCCAACACGGTGGCGCTCGATCCGGCCGCCATGCCCGACGACGTCGAGCTGAACAACACCAGCGAGGAAGTGGTCCCGCGCCTGAATGCCGTGGTGTTCGTGAAGATGGCCACGCGCCTGGGGCGGCCGCTCATCGCCACGGTGCGCAAGGCCGACGGCAGCCCGCTGCCGATGGGCGCCGAGCTGTTCGACATGTCCGGCAAGTCGCTGGGCGGCATCGGGCAGGGCGGCATGACGTTCCTGCGCGGGCTCGAGGGCAGCGGCGCGCTCACGGCGAAGTGGGGCGAGCGCGCGGAGGAAAGCTGCACCGTGCCCTACGCGATTGCGCCGGCCGGCCTGCAGGCCAGGAAAGGCGCCACCACGCTGCGCGTGCAATGGCGCTGCCGGCCGTCCGCATGAGGGCATCGGCATGCGCGTCCACATGAAGACATCCGCGCCGCCGCCCGGGGCGCCCGCCCGCGCGGCGGCGCGCCATCCCGGCCGTGCGCCGGCCCAGCAATCCACTTCGTCGGGCGAACCGAAATGACGACACAGAGGCATACGTTGAAACAACTTGCGCGCGGCGCCCGGCGGGCCGCGCTGGCCGCGCTGGCGCTGGCATGGACCGCGCCGGCCGCGTTCGCGGCGGGCTCGCCGACCGTCACGCTGAACTTCACCGGCACCTATCACGCGGTGTCGTGCACGGTCGCGGCGGGCGCGACGGACCAGACCGTCACGCTGCCGACCATCTCGACGCGCGTGCTGACCGCCGCCGGCGAGACCGCCGGGGCCACGGGCTTCCACATCCCGGTGCAATGCGACAGCGGCGTGGACTCGGTCATCGCCTATTTCCAGAGCGGGCCGACCACCGACCCCGGCACCGGCAATCTCCAGGTGCAGGACCAGGCCGGCCTGCAAAGCGCGACCCGCGTGCAGGTCCAGCTCACCAACGGCGACGGCTCGCCGATCAAGGTGGGCGACCGCTCGACGGTCAGTCCCGTGCCGGTCGAAGGCCGGACCAACCTGCAGATCCCGTTCTTCGCGCGCTATTTCGCCACCGGCCAGACCGGCGCCGGCGTGGTCCAGACCTACGTCACCTACATCCTCCAGATGCCGTGACGGCGGCATCGCTCCATCCAGACATTTCCTCGCATGAACCTCGGAACACCCGGTGCATCGTTGCGCCCGCTGATGCACGACACCGCGCTGCATCTCGCCCTGCTTTCCCACGGCGCGCAACTGCCGCCCCTCCACGTCTGGCGCGCGCGCTGCGCCGGCCTTGCCGAAACGCTGGCGCAGGCGCTGCGGGACCGCGGATACGCCGACGCCGCGGTGAGCGAGATCGGGCTGGCGCACTGCGTGCTGCTCGACGAGGTGACGCTGCGCAGCCTGCCGCCGGGCCAGCGCGACGACTGGATGCGCGAGACGCTGCAGGCGCGCTTCCACGCGGCGCAGGACGGCACCAGCCGCGTGCGCGTGCGCATCGAGGCGCTGCTGAACTCGGCGGCGCCGTCGCCGGCGCTGCTGGACTGGTATGACCTCGTGCTCGAACTCGGTTTCCTGGCAGGGCGCGACCTGCGGCAGGCGTACCGCCGCCGCCTGGCGGCGGCCGCGGGGCGGCACCCGGAAGAGACGGCCGGCGCGCGGGCGGAACCGGACGGCGGCGCAGGCGCGCCGGAGCAGGCCGCGGCCGACGGCCGCGAGCTGCCGGTCGTCCTGGTGCTCGGCCCCTACGCGGGTGCGCTGTTCGCGCGCGAGGCATCCCGCGCCACGCTGCGGCGCGACGACCGCGCGGTGTGGCTGCGCGTCGATACGCCCGCGCAACTGGCCGAGACGATGGCCAAGGTCAAGGCATCGCGCGGCCGTTTCCCCGACGCGGCGCTGATTCCCGTGCTGCCCGAAGGCGACGACGAGGCGACGCTGCGGCGCGAGTTCGCGCAGTGGCAGCACGTGCTGGCGACCGCGCTGTGCCATCCCGGATGCGTGCTGCCCTGCTATCTCGCGGTGTATGCCTGCCTGGGCCCGCTCGGCGCGCAGGCGCCGGCGCCGCGGGAGCCGCGATGGTTCGGCGATGCCGTCGATTTCGGCGCGCCGGTCCTGGCCGGCACCGGCCACGTCCGCGAGCGCCTGCGGGCGCTGCGCGCGCAACTGGAGCAGGCGCCGCCGCACGGCAGCGCCGCGCGCGGCGCGCTGGGGCTGGCGGTGTTCGAGTGGCTCGACGCCGCGGCGCTGCTGTCGTCGCTGTCGTCGCTGGCGAACACCGCGCCGCTGGCGCTGCAGGGCCTGCTGCTGGCCGACCTGGCGCAGACGCCGGTGCGGCCTGGCGCGTGGTCGCGCTGGCTGGTCGGCCGCACCGGCATGCAGCCGCGCCTGACGACGCCGGCGACCGGGCCGCTGCCGGTGCCCGTGCCGGTCGGGCAGCCGCTGCCGGCGGCGGCGCCGGTGGCCGCACCCGCACCCGCACCCGCACCCGCACCCGCACCCGCGATGGTTCCCGAGGCGGCATTCGAGGCGGAATTCGAGGCGCCGCCGGCGCAGGCGTTCCACGCCGTGCTGACGCCGCTGGCCGCCACCACGGCGCCGGCCGCGAGGCCCGCTGCGCCGCCGCCGCGCAGCCGCGCGCGCCCGTGGCCGCACCGGCGGCCGCTGCTGCTGGCAACCGCGACGCTGGCCTTCGGGCTGGGCATCGCGGCATGGGCGAATCATCAGGCCATCCTGCGTGCCTTCCCCGGCCTGTATGCCTACTGGCACACAGGCGAGGAGCATGGCGACGGTACTTCGGCGGCGCTGGCGCCGCTGGACCGCGCGCTGGACGAGCTGGCGTCGCGCCACCCGTCCCAGCCCGCGGTGCGCATCGACAGCCTGTCGCTGTTCGACAGCGGCAAGGCGACGTTCGCGCCGGGCGCCGCGCGGCGCGACCTGCAGGACGTGCTGGACCGCATCCGCGCGACGCCCGGCCAGCGCATCCTGATCGCCGGGCACGCCGACGGCGAAGGCTCGGCCCAGGCGAACTTCGTGCTGTCGGAAGCGCGCGCGCGGGCGATCCGCGACTGGTTCGTCGCGCAGGGCCCCCTGCCCGTCACGCGCTTCGCCATCCAGGGCTACGGCGACACGCGCCCGGTGGCCGACAACCGCAGCGCGGCAGGCCGCGCGCAGAACCGCCGCGTGGACATCTTCTTCATTCCCGAGAGCGCGGCGCGGTAAGCCGTTGCGCCCGGCACTTCACGCGCCGCGCCGCCCCGGCGCGCGCGTGGTCCGGCGCCAGGAGCAGCGTCGTCATCTTCATTTTCACGGCGTCAATAAATTCAGAGTCGAAAGCCATTTTTCGAACAATTCCCATATAAGCGGTACAACCAAACACGTAGCATTGCGACTGGTTTTATTGGGAATTCTAAAAACGAAGAATTTTTCAATAGATTTTTACCAAAAGACATAAGGCTGGAGAGTTCATGTCTGTCATTTCAAACAGTTCACAGAAATTCATCGCGCGCAACCGCGCGCCGCGCGTCCAGATCGAGTACGACGTCGAGATCTACGGCTCGGAGAAGAAGGTCGAGCTTCCGTTCGTGATGGGCGTCCTGGCGGACCTCTCGGGGAAGCCGCTGGAGGCGCTGCCCGCCGTCAGCGACCGCAAGTTCTTCAACATCGACATCGACAACTTCGACGAGCGCATGAAGGCCATGCAGCCGCGCGTGGCGTTCTCGGTGCCGAACACGCTGACCGGTGACGGCCAGATGATGGTCGACATGACCTTCGAGAGCATGGAGGATTTCTCTCCCGCGGCCATCGCCAGGAAGGTCGACGCGCTGGCGCAACTGCTGGATGCGCGCACGCAGCTGGCCAACCTGCAGACCTACATGGACGGCAAGTCCGGCGCCGAGAACCTGGTCAGCAAGGTCCTCAAGGACCCGGCGCTGCTCAGCGCGCTGGCCAAGGCGCCCAAGCCCGAAACGGAAAAGAAAGGCGCCGCCGCACCGGCGGAAAAACGCTGATTTTCGTTGAAGGAAAAGATTGAATCTGGACTAGTCCACAGGAGTAGAAATGGCTGTACGTGAATCACAATCCCGGTCCGCCGAGGCGACGCTCGCCACGCAACCGGATTTCAATGCCTTGCTGTCGCGCGAATTCAAGCCGAAGACCGAGCAGGCGCGCGAAGCGGTGGAAGGCGCGGTCAAGACGCTGGCCGAGCAGGCCCTGGCCAACTCGATCACGATGTCCGATGACGCCTACAAGAGCATCGAGGCGATCATCGGCGAGATCGACCGCAAGCTGTCCGAGCAGATCAACCTGATCCTGCATCACGAAGACTTCCAGAAGCTGGAGAGCGCGTGGCGCGGCCTGCACCACCTCGTCACCAACACCGAGACCGACGAGAAGCTGAAGATCCGCTTCATGGACGTGTCCAAGGACGACCTGCGCCGCACCATGAAGCGCTACAAGGGCGTGGCCTGGGACCAGAGCCCGTTCTTCAAGCAGATCTACGAAGAGGAATACGGCCAGCTCGGCGGCGAGCCCTATGGTTGCCTGGTGGCCGACTACTACTTCGATCACACCCCGCCCGACGTGGACCTGCTGGGCTCGATCGCCAAGGTGGCCGCCGCCGCGCACGCGCCGTTCATCACCGGCGCCTCGCCGTCGGTGCTGCAGATGGATTCGTGGCAGGAACTGGCGAACCCGCGCGACCTGACCAAGATCTTCACGCAGAACCTCGAGTACGCGCCGTGGAACTCGCTGCGCAATTCGGAGGACGCGCGCTACATCGGCCTGGCCATGCCGCGCTTTCTGTCGCGCCTGCCCTACGGCATCAAGACCAACCCGGTCGACGAGTTCGGCTTCGAGGAATCGACCGACGGCGCCGACCACCGCAAGTACGCGTGGTCCAATGCCGCCTACGCGATGGCGGTCAACATCAACCGCTCGTTCAAGCACTATGGCTGGTGCACGCTGATCCGCGGCGTGGAGAGCGGCGGCGTGGTGGAGAACCTGCCGTGCCACACGTTCCCGACCGACGACGGCGGCGTGGACATGAAGTGCCCGACCGAGATCGCCATCTCGGACCGCCGCGAGGCGGAGCTGGCCAAGAACGGCTTCATCCCGCTGATCCACCGCAAGAACACCGACTACGCCGCGTTCATCGGCGCGCAATCGCTGCAGAAGCCCGCCGAATACTACGACGCGGACGCCACGGCCAACGCCAACCTGTCGGCGCGCCTGCCGTACCTGTTCGCCTGCTCGCGCTTCGCGCACTACCTGAAGTGCATCGTGCGCGACAAGATCGGCTCGTTCAAGGAACGCAGCGACATGCAGACGTGGCTCAACGAATGGGTCATGAACTACGTCGACGCCGATCCCGGCAATTCCTCGCAGGACACCAAGGCGCGCCGCCCGCTCGCGGCCGCGGAAGTGGTCGTGGAGGACGTGGAAGGCAACCCGGGCTACTACCAGGCCAAGTTCTTCCTGCGCCCGCACTTCCAGCTCGAAGGCCTGACGGTATCGCTGCGCCTCGTCGCCAAGCTGCCTTCGGTCAAGGAAGCCGCCTGACGCCCGGCCGTGCCGCCGCGGCACGGCCACCCCACACACACGATGCGAGGCCGCGGCCGGGCGCGGCCTGCCGCGCGGTCCCGGCCGGCATCAAGGCATGCGGGGCGGCCTGACGGCCGCCCGGCCGAGCGACGGGCAGGCGCTCGTGAAACATCCCTGCCTGCCTCAACGCATTGTTAACCGAGAACGTAAGGAGTATTGCCATGTCGCACGACATCTTCCTCAAGATCAACGGCATTGATGGTGAAGCGGAAGACGCCACGCACAAGGGCGAAATCGAAGTCTTGAGCTGGGCATGGAACGTGTCCCAGCAATCGAACATGCATCTGGGTTCGGGTGGCGGCGCCGGCAAGGCGACCGTGGACGATCTGCAGTTCGAGCATTACATCGACCGTGCCAGCCCCAACCTGATCCAGTACTGCCTGCTGGGCAAGCATATCGACGAAGCCAAGCTGGTGGTCCGCAAGGCCGGCGGCAACCCGCTCGAGTACATCAAGCTGACCATGAGCGACGTGCTGGTGACCCAGGTGAGCCCGTCCGGCGTCGCCACCGGCGAATCGCGTCCGCGTGAAAGCGTGCGCCTGTCGTTCTCGCGCCTGAAGCAGGAATACGTGGTGCAGAACGCCCAGGGCGGCAGCGGCGGCGCGATCACCGCAACGTTCGACGTCAAGAAGAACGCAGCCTAACCCCCGACGCCGGTTTTCCGGAAGAGGGCTCCGCCGCGCCGCGGCGGAGCCCGAGGCTGCTGACCGGAGCGCCCGCGCGGCGGGCGGTGCGGCCAGCGGTCCTCCCCGACATGATCATCCAGATGCCTTCTCGACTTTCCTCCCGGCGCATGACGCGGCGCGCGGCCACCCGGTGGCTCGCGTCGGGGACGCTATGCCTGCTTCTGCCCGCCTGCGGCAGCCTGCCCCAGCCGCGCAAGGAGCGGGCGGACCTGCACGTGCGGATCAAGTCGGGCGAAGGCACGAATCCGGACGACAAGGGGCGCCCGGCGCCCGTCATGGTGCGGATCTACGAACTGAAATCGGCGACGGCGTTCGAGAACGCCGACTTCTTCACGCTGCACAACGACAGCAGGAAGGTGCTCGGCGAAGACGCGCTGGCGATGGACGAATTCATCCTCCGCCCCGGCGACACGCGCGACATCCGCCGGCGCGCCAATCCCGCCACCGTGGCGATCGGCGTGCTGGCCGCCTACCGCGAACTGGGCAAATCCGTATGGCGCGCGGTCTATCAGGCGCCGCCGGTGCCCGAGGAAGGCTGGTACCGGGCGGTCATGCCGCGCACCAAGGTCAGGCTGAACGTCGATATCGGCCAGCAGGCCATTCTGGTTACTGAATTGGATTAGTTGCAATGAGTTGGCATAACAAAGTCGTCTGGAGCGAAGGGCTGTTTCTCCTTCCCCAGCTGTTTCAGCAGCAGGAACGCTATTTCGAGCACTTCGCGCACAAGCGCGCGGCCGTGCTCGGCCCGTTCTTCTGGGGCTTCGGCCAGTACGAGATCGACCAGGAATCGCTGTCGTTCGGCAAGCTCGTGTTCAAGAACGGCACGGGCGTGTTCCCGGACGGCACGCCGTTCGACGTGCCCGGCCACACGCCGCCGCCGCCGCCGCTGACCATCGGGCCCGAGCACCAGGAGCAGATGATCTACCTGGCGGTGCCGCTGCGCCTGCCCAACACCGAGGAAACCGCGTTCGACGAGCAGCCCGGCTCGCTGGCGCGCTATGCCGCCTTCGAGAACGAGCTGCGCGACAGCAATGCGATCGGCCAGGGCCCGAAGCCGGTCCAGCTGGCCAACCTGCGCCTGCGCCTGCTGCCGGAGAAGGAGCTGACCCAGTCGTGGATCGGCATCGCGCTCACGCGCGTCAAGGCGCTGCGCGCGGACGGCTCGGTGACGCTGCACGACACCGACCACATCCCGCCGGTCTGCCACTACGGCGCGAATCCGCTGCTGCGCGAATGGGCCACACAACTGCATGGCCTGGCCAAGCTGCGCGCCGACGCGCTCGCGGCCCGCCTGTCCGGCGGCGACGGCCGCGCCGGCGCGGCCGCGGAAGTGGCCGACTACCTGCTGCTGCAGGTGCTCAACCGCTACGAGCCGCTGCTCGAGCACGTCTGCCGCATCCGCGAGACGCCGCCGGTGACGCTGTACCGCGAGCTGGCCATGCTGGCCGGCGAGCTGTCGACCTTCGTGCGCCCGCAGACGCGCCGCCCGCTGCCCACGCCGGGCTACGACCACGCGCAGTTGTACCGCAGCATCCGGCCGCTGGTCGACGAGGTCCACTACCTGCTCAACCAGGTCCTGATCCGCGGCGCGCAGCCGATCCCGTTGACCGAGCAGCCGCACGGCATCCGCGTGGCCACCATGCTGCCGGCCGATCTCGCGGGCTACTCCAGCCTGGTGCTCGCGGTCGGCGCGCAGATGTCGCCCGACGTGCTGCAGCAGCAGTTCGCGGCGCAGACCAAGATCAGCCAGCCGCAGCGCCTGCCCGAGCTCATCCGTTCGCACCTGCCGGGCCTCACGCTGCTGCCGCTGCCGGTGCCGCCGCGCCAGATTCCGTTCAATTCCAGCTTCATCTACTACGAGCTGTCGCGCAGCGGGCCGTTCTGGGAGCAGATCGCGCAGCAGGGCGGCCTCGCCATGCACATCGCCGGCCGCTTCCCCGAGCTCAAGCTCGAACTGTGGGGAGTGCGTCATAAATGAGCTCGGCCACGTTCGATGACGGCGCGTTCGATTTCCTGTCCGATGCCGCCGCCAGCGCCGGCGCGGACGCCGGCCTGCTGCCCGGGATGGCGCGGCCCGCTTCCGGCACCCTCGGCGCCTTCGGCGCGCCGGAAGCGCCCGAAGGCGACGGCGCGTTCGACCTGCCCGTCGACATCCCGGCGCGGCTGGACGCGGTGCGCGCGGCCGCGAACCCGCTGCTCGAGGCCGCCCATCCGCTGCTGCGGGCGCTGGCCGACATGCCGGCTGCGCTCGATTCGTCGGACGCCGTGGCCAGCCTGCGCACCCTGCTGGTGCGCGAGGTCAGCGTGTTCCAGAAGCTGTGCGAGAAGGCCGACCTGCCGTGGAAGCACATGGCGGTGGTGCGCTACTGCCTGTGCACCGCGCTCGACGAAGCCGCCAACCGTACGCGCTGGGGCGGCGGCGGCGTGTGGGCCGCGCAGAGCCTGCTGATCACGTTCGAGGGCGAGGTCGACGGCGGCGAGAAGTTCTTCCTGCTGATCGGCCGCATGGCGACCGACCCGCAGGAATACGTCGACATCCTGGAGATCCTCTACCGCGTGCTCGGCCTGGGCTTCGAGGGGCGCTACAGCGTGGTCGCCGACGGCCGCCGCCATCTCGAGCAGATACGCCAGCGCCTGTGGACGCTGATCGCCGGCGCGCGCGACGCCCTCCAGCATGAGCTGTCGCCGCACTGGCGCGGCGCGCAGGCCGGCAAGCTGCCGTTCCTGCGCAGCGTGCCGGTGTGGGCCACGGCCGCGTGCGCGGTGCTGTTCCTGTTCGGCCTGTTCGCGTTCTACCAATACCACCTGCTGTCGCAGCGCAACGCGCTGGCCGCGCGCATTCTCGCCATCGGCAAGGAGGCGCCCGCCGTGCCGGCGCAGCGCCTGCGCCTGTCGATCCTGCTCAAGCAGGAAATCGCGCGCGGGCTGCTGACCGTGGCCGAGGACGAGCGCCGCAGCGTGGTGGTGTTCCGCGGCGACGCCATGTTCGTGTCCGGCCAGGCCCGGGTGCGCCAGGAGATCGACCCGATCCTGGTCAAGGTGGCGCAGGAAGTGGCGCGCGTGGGCGGCCGCGTGACCGTGACCGGCCATACCGACAACCAGCGCATCCGCAGCGCGGAATTTCCCAACAACCAGGTGCTTTCCGAGAAGCGCGCGGCCTACGTCGCGCAGATTCTGCAGGCCCACGGCACCCCCGCCAGCCGCATCCAGGCGGTCGGCCGGGGCGATTCGCAACCGGTCGCCGACAACGCCACCGCTGAAACCCGCGCGCGCAATCGCCGCGTGGAAATCACGGTGACGCTGTAGCGACGGAGCCCGCCATGTCTTACTTGAAACGTTTTTTCCGATTCCTGTTCTCGCGGCAGACGCTCGCGTTCATCGCGGTCGCGCTGCTGTCGCTGGCGGTGTGGTTCGTCGGCCCGCTGCTGGCCTTCGGCCAGCTGCATCCGCTCGAGGATGCCGGCCCGCGCGTGACCGTCATCGTGCTGCTGCTGGCGCTGCTGCTGTTCTGGCTGCTGGGGTGGCCGCTGAGCCCGGTCGCCGCCGTCGCGCTGTGCGTGCTGCTGTGGCACGCGGGGCCGCTGTTCGGGCTGGCCGAGCATCATCCGCTGGCGCCGGTGTGGGTGCGCGTGCTGCTGATCTCGGTGATCGTCTTCTGCTACTCGGCCTATGGCCTGTACCGGCTGTGGCACGCGGTGCGCGCCAACCCGGACCTGCTCAAGCGGATCCTCAATCCGTCCTCCGACAAGGCCGACCCGGTGGCGCGCGACGAGATCCGCACGGTCAGCCTGGTGGTGGCCAAGGCGGTCGGGCAGCTCAAGCGGCTGCGCGGCGGCACGCTGCGCACGCGCGTGCTCGAAAGAGGCCGCCATCTGTACGAGCTGCCGTGGTACCTGATGCTGGGCACGCCCGGCGCCGGCAAGACCAGCGCCATCCTGGGCTCCGGGCTGGAATTCCCGCTGGCCGACCAGATGGGCGCGCAGTCGGCGCCGCGCGGCGCGCGCGGCACCGCCAACTGCGACTGGTGGTTCGCCAACGAGGCGGTGTTGATCGACACGGCCGGGCGCTACGTCCAGCACGAGAGCCGGAGCGACGCACAAGTCGAGCAAGCCAGACAGGCCGAGCAGGCCGAACAAGCCGGAGATGAGGAACGCGGCGAACAAGGCCAGCAAGACAGACCGGCCGCGGCGGTCAACGCGGCGGAATGGCGGGGCTTCCTCGGCCTGCTGCGCAAGCACCGTCCGCGCGCGCCAGTCAACGGCGCCATCCTGGCCATCAGCGCGGCCGAACTGCTGGACAAGTCCGACGGCGAGCGCACCGCGCTGGCGGCCAGCCTGCGCGCGCGCCTGGGCGAGCTGCGCAACCAGCTCGGCATCCGCTTCCCGGTCTACGTGCTGGTGACGAAGCTCGACCTGCTGCCGGGCTTTCCCGAGTATTTCCAGTCGCTGAGCGCGGAAGGGCGCGCGCAGGCCTGGGGCTTCACGCTGCCGCACGGCGGCGACGGCGCCTCGGCGGAGGTCGCCGACCTGCGCCGGCATTGCGCCGACGAGCTCGCGCAACTGGAGGCGCGCATCGACGCCGGCCTCAACAACCGCCTGCTCGAGGAGTACGACAACGACCGCCGCAAGACGCTCTACGCGCTGCCGCGGGAATTCCGCAGCCTGTGCGCGGTCCTGGTCGACACGCTCGGGCTGGTGTTCCTCGACTCGCGCTACGACGACACGCAGTTGCAGACCACCATGCGCGGCGTCTATTTCACCAGCACCGAGCAGACCGGCCAGGTCGTGCCGGCCGATCGCGAGACGCTGATGCAGCGCCTGCGGCGCCGGCTCGCCAGGCTGCGCCCGGACGACGGCGCGGCCGAGGCCGCCCGCGCCGACGCGGCGCCGCCGGTCCACCGCGGCTATTTCCTGCGCGACGTGTTCCGGCAGGTGATCGTGCCGGAAGCGCACCTGGTGCGGCCCAACCTGAAATGGGAGATCCGCCTGTGCATGGTGCGCTGGGCCGGGCACCTGCTGGTCGCCACGCTGTTCCTGTGGCTGGTCAGCGCGCTCACGGTGAGCTTCGACAACAACCGCGCCTACCTGACGGTGATCTCGCAGAAGACCGGCGAGCTGGCGGCCGGCGTCAAGGCCTACAACAAGGCGCCGCAGGCGGGTGCCATCGCCGGCATGCTGGACGCCTCGCGCGACCTGCCGCAGTACCGCAGCCTCGATCTGCTCGCGCCGGGCGGCGCCTACCGCTACGGCCTGTACACGGCGCCCGTCATCGTCGACGCGTCGCGGACGACATACTCGAGCCTGCTGCACCAGGCCCTGTTCCCGCAGGTGGTGCGCCGCGTCGAGGCGGTGCTGGGCGCGCAGGTCGACGCCGGCAACGCCGACGAGGTCTACCGCACGCTGATGGCCTACCTGATGCTCTACGACGACAAGCGCTTCGACGCGCAGACCGTCGGGAACTGGGTGCTGCGCGACTGGGAGCGCACCGACGGCGCCACGGCGATGGGCGGCCGCGAGGCCATGAGCCAGCATCTGGATGCCATGTTCGCCGCGCGCCCGGCCCGACCCGGCGTGCCGCAGGACGCGGCGCTGGTGCAGCGCGCGCGCAGCTTCCTGAGCAGCAACCCGGCGCCGCGCCGGCTCTACGAGCGCGCGATGGCCTCGATGGAGAAGGAAGCGCCGGAGAACTTCACGCTGGCCCGCGCGGCCGGCATCCAGGGCGCGTCGATCTTCGTGCTGGCCGACGGCACGCGGTATGAGCGCGGCGTTCCCGGCCTCTACACCTATGACGGCTACCACGAGGTCTTCGGCAAGCGCCTGCCCGAGTTCCTGGCGCGCGCGCAGAGCGACGACGCCTGGGTCATGGGCCGCGCGGAGGCCGCCGCGGCGCCGCTGGGCGGGCTGCGCAACACCAGCCTGGTGGCGGGCAGGTCGGCGGTCGCCGACGACATCCGCCGCCAGTACCTGACCGACTACGGCAACCACTGGCAGCAGTTCCTGGCCGACGTGCGGCCGGCGGCGGCCGGCGCGCAGAGTGTCGGCGGCACGCTGGCGCTCGATCTGAACACGCTGCGCGTGCTGGCCTCGCCGGATTCGCCGCTGGTGCGGCTGGCCCGCGCCGCCGTGCGCGAGACCTCGCTGTCGCTGGCCGGGCGCGAGGAGGATTCGTCGCTGGCCGACATGGCGCTGGCCGCGGTGGGGCGCAAGTCCGGCACCGCGCAGGCGGCGGCGACCACCGCCGCCAGGATCGCCGCGCAGCGGCCCGAGCAGCGGCTGGAAAAAGAGCTGGTGGACAACCGCTTCGCCGCGCTGCGCGAGGTCGTCACCGGCCAGGCGGACACCGGCAGCGGCCCGGCCATGAGCAATCCGCCGGTCAGCGGCAGCAAGGCGCTGCAGCTCGACGCGCTCATCGCGCTGCTCAACGAGCAGTACACGCGGCTGGCGGTGGCCGACAACGCGCTGGCCAGCAGCAGCATGCCGCCCGCGCTGGACATCGGCACCACGCTGCAGATGGAAGCCGACAAGCTGCCCGCGCCGCTGCGGCTGGTGCTGGGCGGCATCGCCTCGCAGTCGGCCAGCAAGGTCGGGCGCGAGGTGGGCGCGCTGCTGGCGCTGCAGATGGACTCCAGCGTCGGCGCGAGCTGCCGCCTGGCCATCGAGGGGAAATATCCGTTCGCGGCCAGCAGCCAGGAAGTCGACATCGAGGACTTCAACCGCGTGTTCGCCGCGGGCGGCCTGCTCGACGACTTCTTCCAGAAATCGTTCGCCAGTTATGTGGACACCAACGTCAGGCCGTGGCGCTACAAGGCGCTCAATCCCGGCATGCCGCCGATCCAGGGGCCGAGCCTGGAGCCGTTCGAGCGCGCCGCGGCGATCCGCGAGCTGTTCTTCCGCGAGCCCGGCGCCAAGCGCATGGCGTGGAAGATGGATGCCAGGATCGCCGCCATCGACCCGGAGATCACCGAACTGGCGGTCGACGTGGACGGCCAGGGCCTGCGCTACGCGCACGGCCCGGTGCGGCCCTTCGCGCTGAGCTGGCCCGGGCCGCGCGGCGGCGCGGTGGCCGAGATCACGGCCAAGCCGCGCATCCGGCCCGACACCTCGACGATCGTCGCCAGCGGGCCGTGGGCGCTGTTCCGGCTGATCGAGCGCGGCCGCCTGAGCGGCACCGCGTCGGCCAGCCGGCTGGTGGTGGATTTCGATTTCGACGGCCGGCACGCGGCGCTGGAACTGGTCACGGGCGGGCAGTTCAACCCGCTCGCGACCAACCTGCTGAAGGACTTCCGCTGCCCCGGCACCACCGCGGGCCGCGGCCCCGGCGGCGCGCGCAAGATGGCCGCGGCGCGGCCGGCCGGCGCCGGGCTGCCGGCGGTGCATTGAGCCGGCCGGCGGCACGGCCCCTTACTCGTCAACAGGACAATAGGCGGATTCATGAACATCAGGGACGCTGACACCTACACCTTCGACAAGCTGCCGAGCCGGCACGAGCCGGATACGCGCGCCCTCGAGCGCGCCATCGCCTCGAACTGCACCACGCTGCGCAGCCGCCACCGGGAATACCGGGAAATCGTCGCCTTCCGGCGCCTGCCGCACGCGAAGAAGCTGGAGAGCGCGCTGTGGCGCGCCGCCTGGCGCCTGCGCGAGGTGGACGGCGCCAGGGTGGCCGCGCTGTGCGCCGCCGGCAACCTCCACACCATTGCCGGCATGCTCGGCGAGTGGCTGGGCGTCCACGCGACGCCGGTCGGATGGGTGAAGGGCATCGCCACGGCGGCGGGGGAGCCCGCCGTGCCGGGGCCGCGGGCGGTCTACTGCATGCGGCGGGTGGCCGAGTTCGGCCAGAAGATCGTCGACGCGCGTGGTCCGAGGGATCTCGACCTGGCTGCCGATTACCTGGTCGAGGCCGCGCAGGGCATCGGCGCCGACCTGCTGATCGAGGTGCTGCTGCGGCGCGCGCAGGTGCGCGTGCAGCCGCCGCTGAACAGCGGCGGCGCCCGGCCCTGAGCGGCGCGGTGCGAAGCCGCGCGGCCGGGCCGGCCGCGTGGCGCAAATTTGTTTGGTTGAGTAGGATCGAGAGGACTGTATGTCAATGAATTCTTCTGCGAGCCGGATTGTCCAGGATCACACGGTGGCCATCCGCAGCGACGCGATGCCCCGGTTGCTTGGCCAGCCGGCACTCCGGTTCCTGTCCCTGCGGGGCGAGGAGCATCTCGGGAAGCTCTACGCATATGAGCTGCTCCTGCGCACGCCGGATGACTTCCACGTGCCGCTGTCCACCAGCGCCAATCTGGACCTGAAGGCGATGATCGGCACGGAAATGACGGTCAGCCTGCAGCTCGACGGCATCGGCACGGGGGCGCTGGGCGGGGTGGGCGCGGGCGTGCGCGAGATCAGCGGGCTGGTGGTGAAGGCGGGCTTCCTGCGCGGCGAGGGCCGCTACAACATCTACCGCGTGGAGCTGCGGCCCTGGCTGTGGCTGGCCACGCTGACCAGCGACTACAAGATCTTCCAGGACAAGACCGTGGTCGAGATCATCGACACGGTGCTGCACGACTATCCCTACCCGGTGGAAAAGCGCCTCGACATCGAGAAGTACTCGGTGCGCGGCGAGAGCGAGCGCAACGAGCCGCGCGCGTTCCAGGTCCAGTACGGCGAGACCGATTTCGACTTCATCCAGCGCCTGATGGAGGAGTGGGGCATCTACTGGTTCTTCGAGCACACCGACAACAAGCACCGCCTCGTGCTGTGCGACCACATCGGCGCGCACCGCAAGTCGCCCAGCGAGGCCTATCACGAGCTGGTCCACCATCCGGACGGCGGCAAGATCGACATCGAGTACATCGGCTACTTCTCCACCGACGAGGCCTTGCGGCCGGGCCGCGTGGTCATCGACGACTTCGACTTCACGCGCCCGCGCGCGCTGATCGGCACCTCCAACCACCAGCCGCGCGAGACCAACTGGGGCGAGGGCGAGCTCTACGAGTGGCCGGGCGACTACACCGACAGCAAGCACGGCGAGCTCATCAGCCGCGTGCGCATGGAGGAGCGGCGCGCGCCCGGCACGCGGGCCTACGGCAAGGGCAACGTGCGCGGCATCGGCTGCGGGCAGACCTTCGTCCTGACGCGGCACCAGCACGAGGAAGCGAACCGCGAATACCTGGTGATCGAATCCGCGCTGGCGCTGACCGAGGTCGCCGACGAGACCGGCAGCGGCTACCGCTACGAGTGCAACAACGAGCTGGTGGTGCAGCCCACCGGCGAGGTCTTCCGCATGCCGCGCGAGACGCCCAAGCCGACCACGCACGGCCCGCAGTCGGCCATCGTGGTCGGGCCGCAGGGCCAGGAGGTGTGGACCGACGAATTCGGCCGCGTCAAGGTGCGCTTCCTGTGGGACCGCTACGCGCGCAACGACGCCACCGACTCGTGCTGGGTGCGCGTCAGCCAGGCCTGGGCCGGCACCAACTTCGGCGGCATCTACATTCCGCGCATCGGGCAGGAAGTGATCGTCGGCTTCCTGAACGGCGATCCGGACCGCCCGCTGATTCACGGCAGCCTCTACAACACCATGACGCCGCCGCCGTGGGATCTGCCCGCGGAAGCGACCAAGAGCGGCTTCAAGAGCAAGACCATCACCGGCGGGCGGCAGAACTACAACGCCATCCGCTTCGAGGACAAGCTCGGCGCGGAGGAGGTCGAGATCCAGGCGGAGAAGGACATGAACCGCCTGACCAAGAACAACGAGTCGCACACGGTCGGCGTGAACCTCTCGCTCGGCGTGGGCCTGACGTACTCGTGCTCGGTCGGCGCGACGTTTACCAGCATCGTCGGCGGCGCCGCCAGCTATTCCGTGGGCGGCGCCGAGTCGACCCAGGTCGGCGGCGCGTCCGCGCTGAACGTCGGCGGCGCGCGCGCGGTCGCGGTCGGCGGCGCCTACTCGACCTCGGTCGGCGGCGTCTACGCGCTGGCCGTGGGCGGCCTGATCAACTTCTGCTGCGGCGCGGCCGGGATCACGCTGTCGCCCGATGGCAGCATCAAGATCGTCGGCACCAAGATCCGCATCATCGGCAGCAGCCACGTGGTGATACAGGGCTCGCAGGTCGACCTCAACCCGGGCGACTCCGATTGCGCCGCCAGCGGCGGCGGCGGCGGCAGCGGCGTCGTGCCGCCGATCCCGCTGCCCGCGTTCGGGTTCTCGGTGACGGTGCCGAAGCTGCGGCCGTTGCCGCCGGCGCCGGAGCCGTCGACGCCGAAGCCGTCAACGCCTGAGCCGTCGACACCAGAACCGTCAACCCCTGAGCCGTCGACACCGGAGCCGTCAACGCCGGAGCCATCGACACCAGAACCGTCAACGCCTGAGCCGTCGACACCGGAGCCGTCGACACCAGAACCGTCAACGCCTGAGCCGTCGACACCAGAGCCGTCAACGCCGGAACCATCGACACCGGAGCCGCCCGAGACGTATCCCGAAACTACAGGTGATGTCGATTGATCCGGCGCCGCCGCGGTCCCTCCGCGGGACCGAAAAGGGGCCGCGGCGTTTACGCGAACCAGGGCGCAGTCGCCCCATTCTTCTGAAGGAGATTCATCATGGGTAGTCCCGCAGCAAGGCTCGGCGACGCCATCGGCCACGGCGGCGTGGTCGTCACGGCCTCGGGCGACGTGTCCATCAACGGCATCCCCGCCGCCTTCGTCGGCGGCAGCATCGCCGTGTGCGGGCCGCACTGTTCCGCGCAGGCGGTGGTGCTGGGTTCCGGCTCGGTTTTCATCAATGGCCTGCCGGCGGCGTTCGTCGGCAGCCTGACGTCATGCGGAGCGCCCATCGTCACGGGCTCCGGCGACGTCTCCATCGGCGGTTGAGCAAAGGAGAAGCATGAGCGGGATCGGAGGACTGGGCGGCGTGCTGGCCGGCCTGGAAGGCGTGGTGCTGGAATCGCTGGAGGTGGCGCCGCCGGCGGGCCGCTTCCGGCATCAGCCGGGCGACCTCGCGGGGCGCTACGGCGCGCGCCGCGCGCTCTCGGGGCTGTTGTGCGAAACGGTGGACATGACCACCGGGGCCAAGATCTGCCTGCCGTGGAACGAGGCCGATTTCGCGCTGCCCGGACGCCTGCCGATCACCTGGAACCGCTTCTATTCCAGCCTGCTGCCCGGCGGCGGGCTGCTGGGACCGGGCTGGCGCTCGCCCTGGGAAGTCACGCTCGCGCGCGTGCACGACCGGCTGGTCTACACCGACGAGCAGGGCCGCGCGCTGTCGGTGCCGGCGCCCGCGCGCGGCGCCCAGGTCATCGTGTCGGCGGAGCAGCTGCACATCGCCTGCCTGCCCGACGGGCGCATGGTGGTGGCCGACCTGACGCCGCGCTACCGCGTGTTCGGGGACTTCGACGCGCGCGGCGTGGCGCGGCTGAAGTATGTCGAGGACATCCACCAGCATCGCATCGGCTGCATCTGGGACGAGGCCGGCCGCCTGCTGCGCATGCGCGGCACCTGCGGGCACGAGCTGCGCCTGCACTACGCGCAGGCGAGCTCGCGCCTGACCGGCATCGAGTGCGTCGACGGCGGCGCCGCCGGCTTCCTGGCCAGGTACGGCTACGACGCGCATGGCCAGCTTGCCGAGGTGCGCAACCGGCTCGGCGACGTGGTGCGCCGCTTCGCCTATGCCGGCGGGCGCATGGTCGAGGAGACCGGGCCGCTGGGCCACGTCACGCGCTACGTGTGGCAGCCCGTGGGCGGCGCGCAGCGCGTGGCCGAGCGGATCACCAGCGACGGCGCGCACGAGCGTTGCACCTACCGCATCGAGAACCGCACCAGCCAGGCGGTCGACGTGTTCGGCCATGCGGCGCACTGGCAATACGATACGCACGGCCGCGTGCGCGCCCACGTCGGCTTCGACGGGCGCCGCCACGTCTTCGAATACAACGGCGCGGGATGGCCGGTCATGCTGGGCCTGCCCGGCGAGCGGCGCCTGCGCGCGGTCTACGACAACCTGGGCCGCGTCACGCAGGAGATCGACCCGCTCGGCGCCGAATGCTCGCGGGTCTATGCCTTCGCCACCGGCAAGCTCGTCAGCATCCGTCATGACGACGGCCGGACCTGGCTGTGGCAGCGCAACGACCGCCTGCAGGCGGTGCGCCGCCAGTCGCCGCGCCACGGCATCACGCAGATCCGGCACGAAGAGCAGGACGGCGGCCTGTCGGAGCACCGCACCGACGAGCAGGGCCAGGCGACCGTGCTGGAGTACGACGCGCGCGGCCAGCTGACGCGGCGCGTGGAGCCGGGCGGCCGCGCCACCGCCTATGGCCGCGACGCCGCCGGCCACGTCGTGTCCGTCATCGACGCGCAGGGCGCGCTCACCAGGATCGAGCCCGACCTGCTGGGCCGCCCGCTCGTGGTGACGCTGCCGGATGGCCGCGAGGAGCGCCACGCCTGGAACGCCGCCGGCCAGCCGGTGTCGTGGACCGGCGCGGACGGGCAGACCCGGCACTGGCACCGCGACGCGCGCGGCAACGTCGTGCGCGCGGTCGACGAGGAAGGCCATGTCACGCTGCACGAGTACGACGCGCACGGCCGCCGCACGCGCACCGCGGGCAGCAACGGCGCGATACAGCAACTGGCCTGGGACCCGGCCGGGCGCCTGCAGTCGGTGACGGACGCCGACGGCGTGCGGCGCGAGTTCGCCTACGCGGCGGCGGGCACGCTGGGGCAGGTCACGGCCACCGCGGGCGCGCTCGCGCGCACCGAGACGTTCGACCACGACGCGCTCGGGCGGCTGGTCTCGCGCGAGACGCAGCATGCCCGCTATCGCTTCATCTACACGCGCCGGGGACTGCCCGAGGCGGTCGGCTACGAGCCTACCGAGGCGGGGCGCGCGCTCGGCCTGGAGCCGGACACGATCCGCTTCGAATACGACGCGCTCGGCCGCATGACCGCCGAGCACGGCGCCAACGGCACGCTGACCTATCTCTACGACGCGGCCGGCCGCGCGACCGAGGTCACGCTGCCGCACGGCCAGACGGTCAAGACCGAGCACGACGAAGCGGGCGCGCCCGCGCTGCTCGGCCTGGGCAGCGGCCAGGACATGCATGGCATCGCCGCGTTCCAGCACGACGCCATGCGCCGCTGCGTGCTGCGCTCGCAGGGCGCGCTCTATCTCCACACTCACTACACCGAGACCGGCTGGCCGCTGCGCTGGTTCGCCATGACCGCCGTGCCTGGCGAGAACGGCGAGATGGCGCCGGGCGAGGTGCTGCAATGGCGCGAGCTGCAATACAGCACCGCGGGCAACCTCGCGCGCCTGGACGACCGCTACGACGGCCGCATCCATTTCGACTACGACCGGCGCGGCGCGCTGCTGCGCTGCGTGTCGGACGACCTCGGCATCGAGTATTTCACGTGGGACGGTGCAGGCAACCTGCTCGACACGCCGCGCGCCGGCTGGCAGCCCGCCATCTACGCGGACCACCGCCTGCTCGAGTGCCGCGGCTACCGCTACGAATTCGATGCCTGGGGACAGGTGACGGGCAAGCACGGCGCGGCCGGCGCGCTGTCGCTGGAGTGGGATGCCGAGGGCCGGCTCGTCGCCGCGCGGCAGCGCGACCGCGTGGTGCGCTACCGCTACGACGCGCTGGGCCGCTGCATCCGCCGCAGCGCCGGCCCGGCCGAGCCCGGCCTGGCCGGACTGCAGGGGCTGCCCGGATTGCCGGGGTCACTTTTTGGCGGGGCGCAGGACGAGGCCACGCAACTGGTCTGGCAGGGCGGCCGCCTGGCGCAGGAGCGCACCGGCGACAGCATCCGGACCTATCTGTACCAGCCGGCCGCGGATGGCCTGACGGCATACGCGCCGCTGGCCTGCGTGGACCAGAAGCGCCTCGAGGACGGCACGCTGGGCCCGATGCGCGTACTGCACTATCACACCGATGGCGCCGGCACCGCCGTGGCGCTCACCGACGAGAGCGGCGAGCCGGTCTGGCGCGGCCGCTACAAGGCCTGGGGCGGACTGGCGCCGTCGACCGGCCTGCGCGAGCAGGCGCGGCAGCCGCTGCGCTTCGCGGGGCAATACGCGGACGAGGAAACCGGGCTGCATCTCAATGGCGCGCGCTTCTACGATCCCGACGCCGGCCGTTATCTGAGCCCCGACCGCACCGCGCCGGCCGGCGCGAGCCCGTACCGCTACGTGTTCAATCCGCTGACCGGCGGCAATCCGGACGGGCATGCGGTGCAAATGGCGCGCATGCAGCCATGCGCGCCCGCGCTCCGGATGTCAGGCCTCGACCGCCTGCTCTATCCGTCCCAGTTGCTCACCGGCATCGTCGAGCAGTTCGACGACGTAGCTGGCGGGAAGCTGCCCGAGCCCGGAGGTGAAGATTAGGTTGCGGTCGAACCACTCGCCGCGCATGGCCTGGCCGAATTCCTCGGCCTCCATGACGCGATGGTGCAGCACGCTGCCTGTGGCGTCATGGACGGTCATGCGGCAGGTGTGGACTTTCGTCGATGCCACGTTCATTGTCTTCCGATGCAGGCACAGGCGCAGCTCGTTCGAGCGTACCAGCGATGCCTTCCACTCCGCTTCGGTGCCACGCGCCGGCACCATTCCCTGCGCCGGCGGCGCGGCCTCGAGGGTCGCGCGCTGCACGCCGCGATGGGTGAAATCGATGCCGGCGTAGGTCTCGTACTCGGCGAGCGTGCGCTCGCTGCCCAGTCCGTACGTGCCGAATTCGGCGTCGCCGCGCGGCTCGCCGTCGATGCCGAACAGCGCGCGATTGCGCTGGTACGACATATTGTCGCGCTCCCCCCAGTACATCGGAATCGCGCCGTCGGCCTTGGCCTGCGCCGAGTGGTCGTCCCAGATCTTGGTGCGGCCCTTGCGCGTGTACTCGTGCCAGGCGATCAGCCGATGCGGGTGATAGAGATCGTAGCCGTGGGTATAGGCGCGCGCGGCGATCGAGATTTCCTCGCCAAGGAAGAAATACTGCGGATCATGTTGCACCTCGACCGAGAAACTCCCGTCGGCGAACGTGAAATGGCCACTGTAGAAGCGTGCCGGAACGGGTTGCCGCGGTGTCGCGTGTGACAGTCGGGCCGGGCAAAAGACCACCACGCCCCGCTTGCTGAAGTGGCTGAAGCGCATTTCGAGCTGGTTCTGGCGGCGCCCGCCGGGATCGTCGTGCGGAAAATACGACGGCAGGTATGCCGTGAGGACCGGCTTGGGGCTGGCCGCGCGCAGCGACTCCAGCATGTCGGTCAACTGGCTGTCCCAGCCATCGACGAAGCGGTGGTGCGAGTCGAGCTGCAGTGTGTAGCGCTCGGCGCGGTATTGCTGCTGGATCAGGTTGCGCGCCCAGCAGGCGCCCTGCGATGCCATGTGCGGCACGTCAATCAGTTCGATCGATGCATCGCCATAGGCCAGCGTATGGACCGTGTGCTGGCCGCTGGCATCGAGGCGCCACTTGGCGAAGCCGCGCGCGAAGAATTCGCTGACGGTCTCGTGCAGCGCGTGCTGCCAGCACACGACGATGCGCAGCATGTCGGGCCGGTCCGCGCGTTCGATCAGGTCGCGCAGCGTCGGGATCAGCTCGGGGTCCCGGTAGCTGGCCATCTGGACAAAAATCGTGGGTTTCATTTCATGAGATGCGGTGATGAGAAGGGAAGGTGTTCGTTCACAGGATGCTCAGCGTGACGGTCGCCGTGGCCTGGATCTGGCCGGCCGTGGGGGTCCGGCTGCCGACCCGCAGCACCGTGGCGTCGAGCGAGAAGCTGGACGCCATCGCGCCATACGGCTCGTGTATGAGCGCGCTGTTGCTGTCGTTGGGCTTGAGGACGTAGGACGTGCTCCGGTCCGCCAGCCGGATCGCCAGGTTGGTGGCGCCGGTGTTGCGGATGAAGCGGGGATCGTCGCCGTCGGGCGTGCCGGCCAGCGTGGCGGTGATCGTGGCGGGCGGGGTCGGGCCGGAGCAGCGCACCGTGAAATCGACCTGCCGCGTGGGGCCCGCGGTGGTGGAGACGTCGGCCGGGCCGAACGGACCGAAGTCGATGTTCAGCGTGCTGCTGTCGACATGACACTTCGGCAGGACCTTGAGTTCGATGCTGTTGACGCTGATGTGCCCGAGTGCCGGAGCAGGCAGGTCGCCGTAGAAGGTGGCAACCGTTCCCAGATTCACCACCGACCGGCTCGGCATGTTGTTGCCGGTCTTGATCAGCTCCATGCGGTATACCGCCCCGGCATTGATGTTGTAGTACACACTGCTGCTGCCTGCCCACGGGAGCGCGACCGGCATGACGTCGACACGCCCGTTGTTGGGGCGCTGATAGCTGAGCCGGAAGCCGACGCCGGGGATGCCGGTGTCATAGATTTTCTGTCCCAGCACGGAAAGCGTGAACGGTGCGAAGAACCCGTAGTTGATTGTCCCGGACGGAGTGATGCAGATGGCAAACCGGAGCCGGTCGTCCATTCTGTATTCGCCTGTCGCGATCGTTTCGCCGATGCCGAGGTCGGGATCGACCTCGGCCGGCCCGGGGAAGTTGATCTGGAACGACGAATACGCCTGGGCTCTGATACCTTCGACGTTGACCGAGTAGTCGATCTCCGGCTGCGTCATCGGCCGGCATTCGGCGAAGGCGCCCGGCGATGCGGCGAGCAGGCCGGCGGCGGACAGGGAGGCCAGTAGCGCGAAAGGTCTTTTCATGGCTGGAAGGGAGTGAGATGGGAACGGCGTGGAAACGAGGCGGGTCCGGGGCGGAAACCCGCGCGGAAGTCGGGGGCGCTGGATAAACGGGAAGGCCGGCCCGGACTACGCATCGACGGCGTCCCACAGCGGCAGCAGGTCGGCGGGGATGATGTGGGCCAGCTCGGAGAAGCGCTTGCCGACCATGCGCTCGGCCTGCCGCAGCAGCACGATGACCGGGCTGCTCGGCTCGTTCTCCTCGAACCACAGGCGCGTGTCGCGGATCGCGGCGAGC
>NZ_AQPL01000074.1:0-19709 GCF_000395345.1 Cupriavidus sp. WS
CCTGCCAGCGGTCGGCCGGCGGGCCGGCGCAAGGGCGCGGCGCGTCCGCGGGACCGGCGGCTGCCGGCAGCGCGGGCGCCGCCGGCGGGGCCGCCCGCGTGTCCGGCGCATTGGGCGCATCCGCCGTGTCGCCCGTGTCCGGCATGTCCGCCGCCGGCGCGGGAAGTCCGGCGGGCTGGGCCGCCGCCGCGTGGGGCGATTCCAGGCTGGCCGGCGCGAACGGCTGCAGCAGCTTCGTCAGCGCGCCGAGGTCGGGCGCGTCGGCGCCGAGCGCTGCCCGGCTCCACGCATCGAGTTCGGCGGCGCTCCGCTGCGCCTCGGCGAGCGCCACCACGGCCGGGTCGCGCCTGGCCCACAGCTCGCGCAGCAGCCGGCTGGCCGATTCCGGCGCCAGCGCGTCCTTCTGGCGCGGCACGGCGAAGGCCTTCTCGATGTCGCGCAGCTGCAGTTGCAGCCCCGCCGTCTTGGGCAGCGGGATGTCGCGCGCGTCGGCCAGCGCGCCGTCGGCGTCGGCCAGTGCGGCGATGGCGTTGGCGCACACCACGGGGTCGGGCTCGCCCTCGAAGAACGGCACCGGGTGGAGCGCGTCGCCGTAGCGGTCGAGCATGGCCTTGAGCAGCGCGAGGCTGTCGCGCAGGCCGGCCGCGCCGCCCTGGCGGGTGCGGCAGCGGGCCAGGATCACGGCCAGGCGGATGTCCTTGGTCCGCAGCAGCAGCGCGCGGCAGTCGCGCTCGGCCTCGGCCCAGTTGGCGGGCTGGGGCGCGTCGACGAAATCGCCGTACTGCGCGTCGGCCCGCGGCGCGATGGCGGCCTGCAGCATGACGAAGGCGGGATCGTATTCGAGGTCCGGGCCGCACGGCGCGTCGGCCGAGACGGGTTCCAGAAGATCGGCGTAGCGCAGCGCCGCGGCCGGCGTGTTCGCGTTCATGCGTGAAAATCTCCGAGGTCAGGCACAGTATTTCTCCGGCTCGAACACCATGCCGACGACCGGCAGGTCGTCCAGCGATTCGCCGAGCCAGGTGGAGTAGCCGAGCCGCTGCGCGGCGTCGGCGCGCGCCGGCGGCGCCGCGCGCGGCTTGACCAGCAGCTTGATTTCCCAGTCGTACTCGTAGCCGACGAAGGCGCGCACCCAGTCGACCAGCGTGGGCAGGTCGTCGCCGTGCGGCGTGAGGCGCAGGTACTGGTCCAGGTCCAGCGGGCCGATCACCAGCCGGAACTTGTGCTGGCAGTCGGGCACCATCTCGCCGAGCATGGCGCCTTCGCACACGATCGAGGATTCGGCCGGCGCGCCCAGCCGGGTGCGCTCCGGCCCGGCGACGCGGATCCAGTGCGCGACGTATTCGTCGACCGCCACCGGCACGCCGAAATAGTGGGACAGCGTGGCCGCCAGCCCGTCCGGGTTGCGCGCCTCGCGCACTAGGTGGGCCGAGGCGGCGTAGCGCGCGTGGGTCGGCGGATGGGTCAGCGCCGCCTCGGCGGTGTCCGTGCCCATCAGGCTGCCGACGTAGAACGAGAACGCCTCGTCGTCGGGGCGGTCGAGCGAGACGGTGGCCTGCGACGCGGCCCAGGCGCGGTAGAACAGCGTGAGCGCGCGCTGGTGGAACAGGTTGGCGAACGCGCTCAGCGTGTGGTCCTGGTGGCTCTCGGCGCGGGTGTAGGCCAGCTCCGTCATGTGCAGCGGCAGCGGCCCCTGCGGCCCCCACAGCCCGAGGCCGAACAGGCGGATGTCCAGGTGGCCGCCGCGCACGTCCAGCGCGGCGATCTCGCGCGGCGCGAAGGCCAGCGACGGCTGCTGGCCGATGCGGAACGGCTCCTGGCCCGGCAGGCTCGCCGTGCCCGGCAGCGGCATGCCGGGCGCGCGCGCGGAGATCGCGCGCAGCAGGCCGAGGAAGCTGGACTGCCACGGCGCGCGCTCGTCGAACCACGCGCGCAGCGCGTCGGGATGGATCGGGGAGCCGGCGTCGACCGGATGCGGGGTGGGCGCGTGCATGGCTACACCGCCCCGCGGCCGCCCATGCGGGCCTTCCAGCGCGTGACGAGGCCGCGCTGCATCGAGCGCAGCTCGGTCTCGGTGAAGACGTTGATCGACACGTGGCGCGCCAGGTAGTGCTCCAGCACCAGCCCGAACAGGTAGGGGCTGACGCCGGAGAAGCCGGTCTCGTCCACGGTCAGCTCGCAGCGCACGCCGCGCCCGTAGACCAGCAGCCCGTGGCCGGGCAGGCGCCGCACCACGGGTTCGGTGCGCGCGCCGACCAGGCTGTCGATTTGCGCGGCCTGCTCGTGGTCGCCGCTGCCGACGAACAGCCGCAGCATGTTGCGCAGCGCCTGCCCACCGTCGGCGTGGTCGAGCTCGGCCAGCGGCATGTAGTTGAAGCTGAGCTGGCGGATCAGCCGCCAGGCGGTCTCGCCGGCGGCGTAGGGCTCGCGCGGCACGCTCGGCGCGTGCACCAGGCTCACGCCCTCGATCGGCACCGATTCCTGCATGGTCAGGTCGCTGACGCCGTTGCGCGGGATCAGCCGGGGCAGGTCGCGGTTGGTGACCCAGGCTTCCACCGACAGGTAGCGGATGTCGTCGGCGTAGGGCGCCTCGGCCTGGTCGACCAGCGAGACGAAGACCTCGGTGCCGATGTACGGCGTGCGCGTGCCGTACTTGCGCACGTTGGCCGACAGCGTGCGCCGCTCGCGCAGGATGGAGAAGTAGCGGCCGTAGTTGCCGGTGTCGCTGTGCAGGGTCTGGTACAGCGGGTTGAAGACCACCTCGTTCGAGGTCTGCGCCTTCTGGCCGAACACGCGCGACACCGAGAAGACCTCGTAGTCGAGCGGGCGGCTGCGGTCGGGCACCAGGTGGAAGGCGGTCAGCGCGCGGTTGATCTCGACGCGGTCGGTCCGCTTCGGGAACAGGTTGATGACGGGCGTGCAGAACAGCAGGAAGCGCCCGGCGTCGACGTGCGAGGTCAGGGTCTCGGGCAGGCGGTCGAGCAGCAGCACGATCTCCGCTTCCCTGCCGTCGATGGCCGACAGGCCGGCGCCGAGCTGCGTCAGCGCGAAGAAATAGAAGCGCTGGCGGCAGGTGAAATACTCCTGCAGCAGGTTGTGGCCGTGGAAGGTGTTCCACGGCACGGGCAGCAGGCTCTGGTCGGCGCGCAGCCCCTCGAAATCGACCGCGGCGCTGGACACCACATGACCCTCGCCGCGCGCCGCGCCGAACGCGCGCACCACCGAGGCGACGCTGCCGGCGTGGATCAGCTCGAACAGGTGCGAGGCGATGCGCTCGTCGCCGTTGATGTACAGCGGCAGGCGGTCGAGGCCGGCGATCTGCGAGAAGCGGATCTCGCCGACGGTGCGCAGGCGCAGGCGCAGCGCGCCGCGCAACTGCACGTGGGGCCGCAGGTGGCGCTCGGTAGGCGGCAGGTCGGGCGGGATCGCCGTGAGCTTGGCATCGACGATCTCGATCGGCCAGATGGTGACGTCGTGGCCGCTGCGGAACTCGCAGGCGGTCTGCTCGCCGGGCGGCACCGCCGAGCGCAGCACGCTGTGGCGCGGCACCTTGAAGCCCTTGCTGAAATTGCCTTCGCGCAGGCTCGGCCGCAGGCGCGCCACGCCCATCGACGGCGTGGGCGCCATGTAGTTGGGGTAGGTGACTTCGAGCAGGCGCTGGGTGAAACGCGGGAACTCGGCTTCGAGCTTGAGCTGGGTGCGCGCCGACATGAAGCAGAACGCCTCGATCAGGCGCTCCACGAACGGGTCGGCCACCTCGATGCCCTGCATGCCGAGCCGGCGCGCGATCTTCGGGTGCCGGGCGGCGAATTCGCCGGCCAGTTCCCGCATGTAGGTCAGCTCGCGGTTGTAGTGGTCGAGAAACTGCGGGTCCATGTCAACTGCCTGTGCGTGCGCCCGGATCGAGCGTCACTTTGTTCATTTCGATGTCGAAGGTGCTCTGGATGCGGAACTCCAGCGGATACGGCGACCACTGCATGAGGCCGCTGATCTCGAACACCAGCTTGTTGTAGCTGGCCGCGCCGGGATCGGTCGCGGGGCGGATCGCCACCGACTCGGGAATCAGCCGCGGCTCGAAATGGATGACCGCGGCGCGCAGCAGTTTTTCGAGCGATTCCCAGTTGCGGTCGCTCAGGTAGCTGCCGGACAGCGGCGGCACGCCGTAGTTGACGACGGACGCGGCCGCCGCCGGAAAGCGCGCCGCGTCGAGTTCACCGTCGAGATTGGTGGTGTTGAGCAGCAGGCTCAGGTCGCGCCGGATGATCCTGCGCATGCCCTCGCCGTCCGGCGCATAGGCGTCGGGGCGCTCGCTGCGCTTGTTGGGCGCGTCGTCCTGCAGCCGGTCGAGCAGCGACGGCAGGTAGGCGGGCCGGTGCCAGTTGTCAGGCTGCCGCATCGCCGTTTCCGTGCGCGAAGCGGCAGCTGCCGAGGTCGAGCAGGCCCCAGTCGCCCTGGTCGGTGCTCCAGGTCTTCTGCCCCAGCCCGATCACGCCGGTGTCGCCGACGTCCGTCCAGCTCGTCTCGCGCGCCAGCCGGCACGGCGTCGGGCCCGCGTCGGAGCCGACGTAGCGGGTCGGCAGGTATCCCTTGAGGACCGTGGCGTCGCGCAGCACCGCGGTGGCCGGGCGCCACACCAGGTCGGTCAGCGTGCCGGCCGGCGTGAAGGTGAGCGACTGCATCTGCTCGAACGGAATCCAGCGGTAGCCGCCGGCCACCGCCATCTCGCAGACCGGGCCCAGGCGCGTGTCGCTTTCGGCCAGCCAGGCGAAGGCGCCCATCTCGGGGCTCTCGCCGGGGCTGGCGGGCGCCTGCTCCAGCGCGGCGCGGCGCAGCGTGTCGGCCGTCGCCACGTCGCCGGCGCCGAGCCGGGCGTTGGCCTGCAGCAGCGTCTCGACCCACGCCGGCGCCGGCGCGATGAAGCCGGGCGTGCGCCGGCCGGCGAACACCTCGATGCGGAACAGCTCGCTCTGGATCAGGCCGCGATGCAGTTGGGCGCGGGCTTCGCCGGCGGGCTCCAGCGTGGCCCAGGTCTGGAGCTGCTTGAGCGCGCGGTTCCATTCGCCGTCGATGCACAGCAGCTGGAACAGCAGCCAGCGTTCCTGCGTATCGGCCGGGCGCTTGCGCACCGCTTCGGCGGTGCGCCGCTGCAACTGGTCGAGCGACTGCGTGCGCAGCATGCCGGCGAGCGTGGCGGCGCTGACGGCATCGGCGGCGGCGGTGGAAACGGTCATGTCAAGGTTGTTCGTCATCGTGGGGTTCCGGTGAAGGGTTCGTGTGTGCCGACGGCGCGTCCGCTGGCGCCTGCGTGCCGGTGCCGGCGGCCTGCGTGTCGGCGTCGATGTCGGCGCCGGCGTCCGCGCCGATTTCGGTGCCTGTCTCGTCCGGCGCGTCCGTGTCGGTGCGCGCCACCAGCATGGGGAAATGGCTGTCCACGCTGATCAGGTGGTGCTCCTGGCGGGCCAGCAGCGCGGCCTGCGACAGCGCCCGGCCGGCCTTGCGGGCCGGCGCGAGCAGCGCCAGGATCTCGTGGCGGTCTTCCTCGGCGAACAGGTGGTCGGCGCGGAAGGTGTCCATCTCGCCGAGCACGGTGTCGATGTTCTGCTGGCTGCCCAGCAGATCGCCCAGCAGCGAGCCGGTCTCGAAGCGGCCCCGCGCGTCGAGGAACGGGTCCTCCGGCAGCGGCATGGCGACCTGGGGCCGCCCGATGGCCTTGAGCTCGTGCGCGTCGTGGTCGCGCTCGCGGTGGATCAGCGCGCGGCGGTACTCGGCGAGCAGGCCCGCCAGCGGGTCGGCATCGTCGTCGCTTTCCGGCAGCGCGCCCGGGCCGGCCAGCGGCTCCTCGTCGAAGATGAGCAGCGGCGCCGGCGCGCCCGCCGCCGCGTCGCGGTGCTGCATCGGGTCCGCCTGCGCGCCGGCCAGCGCGGCCAGGTCGCGGAAGTGGGCCGGCTCGCTGCGCGCCAGCGCGTTGCCGATGGCGATCAGGTCGGGCGGCGCGGGCGCGGCGTGGCCGTCCGGCGGCGGCGCTTCGCCGCCGGGCCGCGGAGCGTCGCTCCCGGCCGGGATGGGTTGGTGCGGCCCGGGATGCGCGTGCGCCGCCAGTTTCTCTCTCGACATCGTCAAAGGGTGGTATTTCGCCTGCCTCCATTTCATTTCCCGTTTCCGTTGCCAATGACGGCGCGGGGTGGGAAAGTGAAACGCGGAAGACGGAATAGCGTGTGATGCAAACCGGGGAGATGCTATGCCACGGGCCGATTTGTAGATATAGGAATTGTTCTAAATTTCGGCGGCGCGGCGAATCGCCGATGTGACCCGCGCGTCGATCCGTGCGCGCGATCACGGGCGGGAAATCCAGGCAGGACAAGGCAATGCGCGCCGCCACGCCAGGAAAGTCGTGGCGCGCTTGCGGCGTGGGCAATGCGACGCTTATTCCCGTCCGGTATCGTGAATGCGGCATGTGCCAGGTGGATTTCTTTTATTCCGCCTCATGACATTGCCGACACAATTGAATGAAAGATTGATACTAGTCTTATTGGCAATCGGCAATGATCGCCATTAATGTCTTATTTTTTTCGCACGGCGGATTTCCCGCCCGGCGCTGCCCGCATTCCCGCCTGCATCCCCGCCCGCATCCGGCCCGCTTCCGACTCGCATCCCGCGCGGACAACGGTGCTCCCGATACGCCGCGCGGCGGATGCGCTCCCGCGCGCACGCCCCATCATTCACGGTCGAGACTATGACGATTTCACGACAGGCTTTGTTCGGCAAGCTCGGAAACTCGCTGTTCCGCAGCGTCGAATCCGCGACGACTTTCTGCAAACTGCGCGGCAACCCCTATGTCGAGCTGGTGCACTGGGTGCATCAACTGCTGCAGGCGCCCGACGGCGACCTGCAGCGCATCCTCCGGCATTGCGAGGTCGATGCCGACGCGCTCGACCAGGACATCCTGCGCGCGCTCGCCGCGCTGCCCGCCGGCGCGAGCTCGATCAGCGACTTCTCGCATCACATCGAGACCGCGATCGAGCGCGCCTGGGTGCTGGCCACGCTCGATTTCGGCGACCGCCGCATCCGCGGCGCGTGGCTGCTGGCGGCGCTGGTCAAGACGCCGGAGCTGCGGCGCGTGCTGCTGTCGGTCTCGCCGGCGTTCGGCAAGATTCCGCTCGACGGGCTGCGCGAGATGCTGCCGGCGTGGATCGACGGCTCGCCCGAGGCCGACGACGCGCCCTACGACAACAGCGATTTCTCCGCCGCGCTGCCGGGCGAGGCATCGTCCGCGCTGGCCGCGCCGGCCGGCGGCGCGCCGCTCGAGCAGTTCTGCTCGGACCTGACCGCGCGCGCCCGCGCCGGCGAGATCGACCCGGTGGTCGGCCGCGAGCTGGAGATCCGCACCATGATCGACGTGCTGCTGCGCCGCCGCCAGAACAACCCGCTGCTCACGGGCGAGGCGGGCGTGGGCAAGACCGCGGTGGTCGAAGGGCTGGCGCGCGCCATCGTCGACGGCGACGTGCCGCCCAAGCTGGCCGACGTGCGGCTGCTGAGCCTCGACGTCGGCGCGCTGCTGGCGGGCGCCAGCATGAAGGGCGAGTTCGAGGCGCGCCTCAAGGGCGTGATCGAGGCCGCGGCGAAGTCCGCGATGCCGGTGATCCTGTTCGTCGACGAGATCCACACGCTGATCGGCGCGGGCGGGCAGGCCGGCACCGGCGACGCCGCCAACCTGCTCAAGCCGGCGCTGGCGCGCGGCACCATCCGCACCATCGGCGCCACCACCTGGGCCGAGTACAAGCGCCATATCGAGAAGGACCCCGCGCTTACGCGCCGCTTCCAGGTACTGCAGGTGCCCGAGCCGGAAGAAGCGGCCGCCATCGACATGGTGCGCGGCCTCGTGCAGACCTTCTCCGGCCACCACGGCGTGGTGGTGCTGGACGAGGCGATCCGCGCGGCGGTAACGCTGTCGCATCGCTACATCCCCTCGCGCCAGTTGCCGGACAAGGCCATCAGCCTGCTCGACACCGCCTGCGCGCGCGTGGCGCTGTCCCAGCACGCGCCGCCGCGCGAGCTGCAGGACGTGCGCCAGCGCCTGCAGGCCGCCCGCGTCGAATGCGAGCTGCTCGACAGCGAGCGGCGCATCGGCATCGGCAACGATCAGGCGATGGCCGCCGTGGGGCGGCGCATCGCCGCGCTGGAAGCCGACGAGCGCGCGCTGGAGGCGGGCTGGCAGGCCCAGGCGGGCGCCGCCCAGGCGCTGCTGCGCGCGCGCGAGGCCGGCATGCCGCCGGCGGCGCTGGCCGAGCTGGAGCAGGCGCTGTCCGACCTGCAGCAGGAGTCGCCGCTGGTGTTTCCCGAGGTCGGCGAAGCCATCGTGGCGGAGATCGTCTCCGACTGGACCGGCATCCCGGTCGGCCGCATGGTGACGGACGAAGTGGCCGCCGTGCAGGTCCTGCCCGATACGCTCGCGGCCCGCGTGATCGGCCAGGGCGACGCCCTGCGCCAGATCGGCGAGCGCGTGCAGACCGCGCGCGCGGGCCTCACCGACCCCGGCAAGCCGCTGGGCGTGTTCCTGCTCGCCGGCCCGTCCGGCGTGGGCAAGACCGAGACCGCGCTGGCGCTGGCCGAGGCGCTGTACGGCGGCGAGCAGAACCTCATCACGATCAACATGAGCGAGTACCAGGAAGCCCACACCGTGTCCGGCCTCAAGGGCGCGCCGCCCGGATACGTCGGCTACGGCGAGGGCGGCGTGCTGACCGAGGCGGTGCGCCGGCGGCCCTATTCGGTGGTGCTGCTCGACGAAGTGGAGAAGGCCCACGGCGACGTGCACGAGATGTTCTTCCAGGTCTTCGACAAGGGCTACATGGAAGACGGCGACGGCCGCTACATCGACTTCCGCAACACCACCATCCTGCTCACCAGCAACGTCGGCTCCGACCTGAGCGCGAACCTGTGCGCCGACGAGGCGCTCGCGCCGGACCACGAAGGCCTGTGCGCGGCGCTCGGCCCGGCCTTGCTGACGGTGTTCCCGGCCGCCTTCCTCGGCCGCGTGACCGTGGTGCCGTACCGCCCGCTGGCGCAGGAAGCGCTGTCGCGCATCGTCGCGCTGCACCTCGACCGCGTGGTCAGGCGCATGGCCTCGAACCACGCGATCGGCCTGACCTACGCGCCGGCCGTGGTCGACTACATCACCGGCCGCTGCCTGGTGCAGGAGACCGGCGCGCGGCTGCTGATCGGCTTCATCGAGCAGCACGTGCTGCCGCGCCTCGCCGCGCAATGGCTCGGCGCGTTCTCGTCGAAGCGCGCGCTGCGGCGCATCGAGATCGACGTGGCCGACGCGCAGGCGGCGCCCGCCGAGGCGTTCGTCTTCCGCGTGTTCGACGGCGACGCGCAGTGAATCCGGCGTGGCCAGGCGCGGGCACCGCAACGCGCGCGCGGCCGACGCCACGGTCCACGAGGCGGCGGTCGGGGCGGGGCGCGGCCCCGGTCGCGCGGCGCTGCAACGGCGGCGGCGGTCCCGGCCACGCCAGGCAGCCCGGGTACGCGCCCGGGCCGGCGCGCGGGGAAAGGGCGGCCGCATGCGCACGGTGATATCCGTCGCGTATTCGCTTCCCGCTTGCCTGGTCCTGGCCGCGTCGCTGCTTGCCATGCCGGCGCAGGCCGGCGGCGTCGAGGACGCGCGCGCGGCATGCAGCGCCGGCTCGCAGGCCGGCATGCGCGATTGCCTCGCCGGCAAGGCGCGCGCGAGCGAGCACGCGCTGCGGCGAGCCGAGCGGCAGGCCGTGGCCGCGCTCGCCGCGTGGGACGAGGACGCCAGGTACGCCACCGCCGCCGCGCGCAAGCTCAAGGCATCCGGCGCGGTTTTCGCGCGCTACCGCGACGCGCAGTGCGAATTCGCCGCCGCGCTTGGCGGCGGCGGTGCCGGCAACACGCACGAGATGCTCGGCCTCGCGTGCGTGGCCGAGATGAACGCGCGGCGCGCCGCGCAGATCGGCAGCGCCGTTGCCGACTTGCCGCCGCGGTAGGCGGAGGCCGGCGCGGGCACGGCACCAGCTACCGTGCCCGCACCAACGGCCTTCGCGCCGGCAGCCACGGCATGGGGCAGTGGCGGGGCCCGCACGGCATCGCAATCCCGCCAATTCGTCACATCATCCGCGGTTTTGCTGCACCGCCCACGATTTGGTACTTGTCTTATTTCATGTGCCGGGACATTTACAGATACTAGCCACGTCCCATCCATTCATCGAAGTGACCACCATGAGGAAAGACGAAGGCAGCTTTCGTGCGCAAGCTGTGCAAATTGCGCAAGCTGTGCGGCCCCGCCGCACGATCGCGGCCGGCGCCATCGCGGTGCTCCTGTCGTCCGCATGCGGCTGGGCAGTGGCTGACAACATCGTCACCGCATTCGGGCGGGATCTCGCGTTCCCCGCGCTTGCCGCGCCGGGCACCGTGCTGGTCCGCGAGTCGGTGACGCCGCAGCAACTGTGCGGGGCGCCGACCTGCACGCTGGCACGGCCCTCGTTCTGGGTCCACGGCGGCGCCTACACCGCGGCCGGGCCGGTGGTCGACGTCGACGTGTCCGGCATCGGTCTGCAGGTGCTGCTCAACGGTGCTCCGCTCACCACGACCACCTTCGCGCCGGCAGTCACCATATCCAGTCCGCTCGAGGTGCAACTGGTGCGCACCGAGGCGACGATGTCGCAGGGGGATCTGGCTGGCGGCTGGCGCGCGAACCTGAACCTTTGCGCGACCGCGACCCCGGGCTATAGCGCCTGCTACAGCTACCAGCGCTTCGCCTCGATCCAGCTCGCCGGCAAGATCAAGCCCATCGCCGGCACCTGCCAGACGCCGAGCCAGACCATCACGATGCCGCCCGCGCAGAAGCGCGCGTTCACGGGCGCGGGCAGCACCACCGGCGAGATCGGCTTCGAGGTCCGTCTGCTCAATTGCCCGCCCGGCTACAACCGCGTCGGCTACGCGCTCGATCCGGCCGGCGGCACGGTCGCCAACGCGCCCGGCGTGCTGCCCGCGGGCTCGGGTTCCAGCGCGGGCGGGGTCAATATCCGGCTCACGGACAGCGGCGGCACGCCGGTGACGTTCAAGCAGTCGGTGCAGGTCGGTGCCTACGACAAGGGCACGGGCGGATCGTATGCGATCCCGATGAAGGCAGCCTATTTCCAGACCGGCGATACGGTCACGCCAGGCACCATCACTGGCGCTGTTACCGTGCTGATCGACTACCAGTAGATTCCCCCGCGGCCCTCGTTCTCCGGCCGGCAGCGCCGGCAGGGCGGCGGATTGTGCCGGGTTAGCGTCGGCATAGCGCGGGTCCGCATCGGGGCGCGGCTAGTGGTGATGCTCCTGGTCGTCCTCGACGGGCAGGCTCACGCCGACGCCCATCCCGCCACCACCGCCGCCGCCGCCACCTCCTCCCATGCCGCCGCCGGACTTTCCCTCGCCGCTCTTGGCGCCGCCTTCGGCCTTGCCGCGCGCCGCGGACGGGCGGGCCGGGCCCTGCTTCGGAATCTGCAGGCTGGCCGGCACCGGCTCCAGGTCGAGCACCTGGCGGATGAAGTTGCGCAGCGAGACCACCAGCTCGTCGGTATGCGTCGGCCGGCCCGCGGCCAGTTCCGCGGCCGCCTTCGACGCCAGCAGGACCTGTTCCTCGGTGCCGAGCAGGATGATGTCGGACAAGGCCGCCTCGACCGCGTCGCGCATGCGCCGCGAGCGGTCGACGCTGGGCCAGGCGCCGGCGGCCGGCGCATCCGCCGCGATGGCGCCGGCCGCCTGTTCCGCGTCGGGGCCGTCCGCGCCCGCGCTCCGCCGGCGCAGGTCGCGCAGGTGCGTGGGATCGACCGCGAGATTGCCGGTGAACGAGCCGCCCAGCGTCTTGTAGGCGGCGATGAGCGTGCGCAGGCGTTCGTTGATCTGCCGGTTCTCGCGCTCGCGGCGCTGCTGGATCGTCTGCATGACGACGAGGCGTATGCCGACGCCGATCAAGGTGATCAAGGCCAGCCCGAACAAGGTCGAAAGCAGGCCCTGCCAGGAACTGAAATCCAGGTTGCGCATGTGGCGGCTCCGAGGGCTGGGATGCCGAATCTTAGCGGATGGGCCGGTCGGGCTTCCGCGGCGCGCCGGCGGACCGCATCGGGATGCCGGGGGCTTGCGGCTCGTTCGCGCCGGAAGTCTTCGCCGCGCGCTGCGCCGGAAAAAAAAGAGCCCCGCGCGGCGGGTACGCGCGCGGGGCTGGGCAGGACTGATGGTCGGGGGCGCCGCACCTCCTCTGGAGGCACGAGCGCATCTTACGCAACGGCCGCCGGTTCAAAACGCGGAGTAGCGCGGCCAATTCCGCTCAATCCCGGTTTTGTCCGCGTGGACGGACGCGCCGTCGCGTTTCAGGGCAGTTGGCCGACCAGGAAGCGGGTGGGGATCTTGTCTGCCATTGGAAACATGGAGAAATAGGGCTGTGCCTCGGTCAGCACGCGCCGCACGCTCGGGCGGCTCACCAGCCGCTCGAAATAGGCGGCGAGGTTCGGGTGCGTGTCGGCGAACGGCTGCGCGATGCCCGCGTAGAACAGCGCCGGCGTGGCCGCGCAGTCGGCCAGCGAGAACTGTTCGCCGGCGGCCCAGGTGCGCTCCGCCATGTGCTTGTCGGCCACGCCGTAGGCGGTGCGCAGGCCGGCCAGCGCATCCGCCACGCCGCGCGGGTCGCGCTCGGTTTGCGGGCGCAGGCGGTCGCCGACGATCTTCTGCATCGGCAGGTGCACGTAGAGATCGAACAGGCGGTCCCACAGGCGCGCTTCGCGCCGGCCGTCGCCGTCGGCGGGCAGCAGCGGCCGCGGGCCGGGATAGTGGCGGTCGAGGTACTCGATGATGATGGTGCTCTCCGGCACCGTCTGCGCGCGCGCGTCGTCGCGCAGCACCGGGAACTTGCCGACCGGCCACAGCGCCACGAAGGCGGCGCGGTCGGCCGCGTCGCCGAGGTCGACGACGCGGCCGGCGAACGGCGTGCCGTTCTCGTAGAGCGCGATCAGGACCTTGTGGCAGAACGATGACAGCGGATGGTAGTGCAGCGTCAGGGCCATGACATTTCCTCCTTGCCGTTCGGCGCAGCCGGGGCCTGGCGTGCGCCGTCACATCGCCTTCATGTCGCCTTCATGTCGCCGTCACGTCCCCATCACGTCGCCGCCATGCGCGGCGGGCGCGGCCGCGCGGCGACCGCGAAGGCGATCTGCACCAGCCCGGCGGCCAGCCCCAGCATCACGCCGATCTGCCAGGCCAGGGTGTAGGACCCGAGGGCATCATAGACCAGCCCGCCGCCGAAGGCGCCCACGAAGCTGCCGATCTGGTGGCTGAAGAACGCCACCCCGCCCAGCATGGCCTGCCAGCGCAGGCCGAAGGTCTCGGCGATCCAGCCGGCCACCAGCGGCGCCACGCCCAGCCACAGGAAGCCCATCACGGCGGCGAAGACCAGCGTGCTGGCCGGCGTGGGCGGCGAGGTGAAATACCACGTCAGCGCCAGCGAGCGGATGGTGTAGATGGCGCCGAGCAGCAGCAGCTTGTTGACGCGCCCGCCGGCCCAGCCGAAGAACAGGCTGCCCAGCACGTTGAAGCCGCCGATCACGCCGAGCGCCTTGGCGCTGAGCATCGGGTCCATGCCGCAGATGTCGAGGTAGGAGGGCAGATGCGTGGTCAGGAACACCAGCTGCATGCCGCACACGAAATACGCCGCGCCCATGACCAGGAACGGCGTATGGTGCAGCGCGGTGCCCAGCGCCTCGCGCGCGTTCTGCTGCACGCCGCCCGGCGGCACCGGCAGCGGCAGGCGGTCGACGCGGCCGGCGAACCACGCCGCCGGCAGCATCACCAGCGCGAGCACCACGAAGGCCGCCAGCCCCACGCGCCAGCCGTAGGCTTGCGCCACCACCTGCCCGACCGGCGCGGCCACCAGCGCGCCCAGCGAACCGGCGCCCGAGACGATGCCCAGCACCGTGCTGCGCAGCGCCACCGGCACCGGGCGCGCGGCCACCGCCATCGCGAAGGCGCTGCCGGTGCAGGCCATCGACGCGCCGATGGCCACGCCGGCGCCGAGCGTGACGCCGACGATGCCCTGCGCGGTGGCCAGCATGACCAGCCCGAGCACGTACAGCAGCGAGCCCGCCATCATCAGCGGCCGGAAGCCCACGCGCGCGGCCCACGCGCCCGCGATCGGCTGCAGCAGTCCCCAGGCCAGGTTCTGCACCGCGATGGCGGCCGTGAAATCGGCAACCGAGATGCCGATGCCCCTGGTCAGCGGCGGCATGAAGATGCCCAGGCTCTGGCGCAGGCCCATCGCCAGGCTCAGCATGACGGAGGCGCCGAGCAGGATCGGCAGGACGGGACGGAGTTCGGACAGGCGGGAAGGCGTGGCGGTGCTCACGAGGAATTGTCTCTGTCTTTGTATTGTTCTTGTTGTTTTGTTTTTCTTCCGGTTTTCTTCCGGTTTTTTTTCCGGTACCGCGCGCCGCGCGGGCCGGAGGCTCAGGCGAGGGTAAGGCCGAACCGGAACGGAAGTCAATGCGCGGGCCGGCTCGGGGTTTTGCCCGGCGGCGCGCGGGCGGCCGGAACGCCTATGCTTGAGCGGACGCCTACTTTCCCGCCAGCCCATGCCGAATGTCCGCCGATCCGCCGTCCTGATGAGCCTGGCGCTGGCCACGCTGCTGGCCGGCTGCGTGACCCGCTACCGCGTCGAGGCCGGCGCGCCCGCCGCGCGCGTGCGGCTCGTGACCAATACGGACGACAACACCACCTTCAGCGTGGTCGATGCCGGCAAGTGCCCGAAGCCGCCGCGGCCCGCGCTGCTGGCGGCCACCGGCCACCAGGCGGCGGCCATCGGCAAGGAGGAAGACCTGAAGATGTGGGGCATCTCGCCGGAGCCGCCCGCGCGCACGCGCGAGCGCTGGCTGGTGGCCAGCCAGCGCATCTACCTGACGGCGGCGGCGACCTCGGCGGCGGACGACCAGCCTTACCGCTGCGCGATCGGCGTGTCGTTCGTGCCGCTGCCGGGCTGGCAGTACGAGCTGCGCTACCAGCGCAACGCGGCGGCCCGCAACTGCGCCGGCCAGGTGCTGCGGCTGCTGCGCGCGCCCTCGGGCGAGATCGTGGCCACGCCGGACCCCACGCAGCAGGTGTTCCGCGGCTTCGAGCCGGACGCGGTGTGCGCGTCGCCGTGAGGCGCGGCCCGCCGGCTAGGGCTAGGGCTAGGGCCGCGCGGCCACCGGCGCCGCGGCCGGCGGCATGGCGCTCGCGTAGGGCGCGTCCGTGAGCGTGCGCAGGAAGGCCGTAATGTCGTCGATCTCCGCCTCGGTCAGCGCCGGCGTGGTGCCCGCGCGCCGGTTCATCGGCGTCGCGTTGACGTTGACGTTGCCGCGGTAGGCGGCGGGCACGTCGTCGAAGGGCTTGCCGCCGCGATACCACTTGCCGGGATCGGTCGAGCGTGTGTTGTAGAACGCCACCGCGTCGCGCAGCGTGGTGAACACGCCGTTGTGCATGAAGCTCTGGCGCACCGCCACGTTGCGCAGGCCGGGCGTGCGCAGGTAGCCGCACCATTGCGCCGGTTCGGGCCAGCGCAGGCGGCGCGCGGTGTCGCACAGGCCGTTGTCGAAATGCTTCGGGTCGCGGTTGGCGGGCAGCGCGCGGTTGCGCGGCACGGCGATGGCGTCGTAGCCGAAGTCGGTAAACAGCGAGCGCTCGGGCCGGCTGGCGGTGTCCGCGAGCGTGTGGCAGCTCATGCAGTTGCCCTTGTCCGGGTTCTTGAACAGCGCCAGGCCGCGCGTTTCCTGCGGCGACAGCGGCGCGCGCCGGCGCAGGTAGTCGTCGAAGCGCGAGCTGAACGGCGCCATCTCGTCGCTTTGCAGGTAGGCCTCCAGCGCGCGGCCCAGCGCCAGCATCATCTGCGCGGGATCGCGTTGCGCCGCGGGGCCGAAATGCGCGGCCAGCGCGGGCGCCAGTTCCGTGCTCCCGACCTTGCGCAGCAGGCGCGCCGGCGTGCCGTTGTTCATCTCCTCGGGGTCGAGCAGCGGGCCGCGCACCTGCTCGGCCAGCGTGTCGGCGCGGCCGTCGGCGAACAGGCCGCCGAACGGCGAGGCGTAGGGCGCGTCGTCGTCCTGGTAGAAGTGCCGGCGCGGGACGTAGCGCACGTACAGCAGCGAGGGCGCGTTGCGCAGGCTGAAGTGCCCGGGACGGCTGCCCTGCGGCACGCGCGGCCCGGCCAGCGCGGCGGGCGAGAGCGAGGGCGCGAACGCGCGCGCGGGGTCGTGGCAGCCGGCGCAGGACAGGCCGCGCGGCTCGGACAGGCGCGTATCGAAGAAGATGCGCCTGCCGAGCGCGGCGAGCGCCGGGTCGGGGCGGAACACGGCGGCGGTCGGGTCGACCCTGGCGGCCACCTTGGGCGTGCCGTTGCCGATGGTGTCGACCACCACCGATGGCGGCGCGCCCGGCGTCAGCACGGTGTCCGCGGCGGGCGCGGTGGGTGCGGTGGGCGCGCCGGCCGCGAGGCCCGCGGCCAGGACGGCAGCGCCGGCGGCAAGTCTCGGCGCCGCCCGCGCGATGCGGATGCCGGCGGGCCGGGCCGCGCAGGCGGCGCGAACCGATGCCGTCACGGCGCCAGGAAGCCCGTCTTGTCGCAGGCCAGCGTGGTGCCGGTCTGCGCGCAGGTGGCCATGAGCTTGCCAGCCACGCTGTAGGCCTTGAAGGTCCAGCCGGTGGCGGGCGCCGGGCTGCGCTCCATCAGCAGGAAGCCGAAGCTGTTGTGATGGGTGATCTTGTCGATGGTGGTGCCCGGCGCGGGCACGGCGCCCGGCGTGAGCGGGTCGGGCAGGGCCACGTCCAGGTTGTCGCCGCCGTTGCCGGACACGATGGTGGCCGGGTGGTTGGAGGCGAAGCTGATGGCCTGGAAGTCATGCACGTGGCCGTGCAGCGCCACCTGGATGCCCGGCGGGTAGTAGGCCTGGGCGTTGAGGCTGCTCATCACCGACTGCAGCGCCAGGTTGCCCGGCGCCGGCGCGCTGCCCGCCACCGGGGCGAAGCCGAGCACCGGATGGTGGTTGGTGAACATGGTGTTGACCATGCCCGGCTTGCTGGCCAGCCAGCCCACGGTCTGGAACTGCTTCTGGTAGGCGATGAACTGCGGGTCGCTGGTCGGCAGCGCGGTCTTGCCGGCCTTGGCCGAGTCGAACACGATGACTTGCGAGTCGGTGCCCAGCGCCACCGTGTAGGGCTCGGAGTAGTTGGCGCTGCCGTCGTTGGCCGGGTCGTTGCATGAGCGGGCCTCGGTGTACGGGCGCGGGTCGAGGAAGCGGAACCAGCCCTGGCCGGCGCGCGCGCATTCCTCATGGTTGCCGCGCACCACCACCCACGGCGCCCTGGCCATCAGCGCGGCGGCGGGCTTGAACAGGTCGGCCTGCCAGGTATCCCAGCCATAGCCCCACGGCGTGCCCTGGCAGCCGGCGATGTCCGGCGGGCACAGGTTCTCGCGGTAGTGGTAGTCGCCGATGTGCAGCACCAGGTCCGGGTTCATGGCGGCGGCGGTGGCCGCGAGCGTGGCGAACGGCCACACGGCGGTGTCGCTGCACGGCTGGTAGACGTTGTCGGCCTTCTTCAGGCGGCAGCCGGTATCGGCCAGCACCAGCACGCGCCGGGGACTGGCCTTGGGCAGCGGCAGGGCGCGCCCGGCCACGCTGGCGGCGGCGGCGCCGGCAGGCAGCGTGGCTTCGCACGCCGAGACCGGGAAATCCGAGGGTTTGGAGTCGGCCGGCGCGCTGGCGGTGGGGCGCAGCGGCATGGTGCCGGCGCCCACGCGCAGCGCCATGCGCTGCTGCACGCCGTCCACGGTCAGCAGCGGGCACACGGCGTTGGCGGGCGGGGCGTCGCCGGCGGCGGCCGGCGCCGCATAGCTGGTGATCACGCGGGCGATGGCCTGGTTGCTGTCGCCGATCTCGACCCACGCGGCCTGGATGTTGGCGGCGGCGCTGGCGGCGTCGCCGGCCGGAGCCGCAGGCGCGGCCGGCGCGGTGGGAACGGCGGGGGCGATCGCGGCGGCGGCCGCGTCCGGGTTCTCGCTGCCGCAGCCGTACAGCGCGGCCGCCGTGGCCAGCACGGCCAGCATGGCGGCCATGCCGGGGCGCACGTGGTGATTGTTCTTGTGAGTGCCCATTCTTGTCTCCCTGTCAGTGGCGAGCGCGACTATAGGGAGGCGATGTTGCGTCGGGATGACGCTTGTGTGTCAGCGTTGCCGGCGGCTGTGCATGCCGGCGCGGGCCTGCTTGGGGGATTGTTCTGGCGATAGTTCTGGCGACGGCTTGGGCGACCGTTTGGGGGCTTGTCCCGGGGCCTGTTTGCGGCTCGCCGTGCCGGCCGCTTCATCGGCGCGCCCGCCCGCGTGCCTGCCGGCTTCGGCCGCGGCCAGCCGCAGCTCGCGCGGCAGCGCCGCCAGCGCGGCCTGGAAGAAGCGCCGCTCGGCCGGGCGCAGCTTGCCCAGCAGCCCGGCCAGCCGCTCCACGGCGGCGAAGGCGGCCGGCGTGGCGCCATGCTCGAAGGTCTCGAACCAGCTCGCTTCGAGCAGCAGGTTGGCCAGTTGCAGGGCGCCGTAGCGCACGTGGCCGCCGTCGTGCTCTTCCAGCGCGAAGCCGGCCAGCGACGACCAGCTGATGAAGCCCTTGGCCCGCGCGAACGGCGCGTGGAACGGGCGCAGCGCATCCACCGCGTCGTCCAGCCGCAGTGGCCGCTGCGCGCGGAAGTCGGCGAGCGCGCCGCCGCCGTCCTGTTTGCAGTTGCCGCGCGCGATGCGCAACAGGAAGATGATGTTCCACGCCGAGCCGCCGCCCACGCCGAAGCGGTCGCAGATCCATTCGGACAAGCCCAGCCAGCGCACCGCCTGGCGCTGCACCTGCCCGGCCGGCCACGCGCGCGCGGGGTCGATCAGCGCGTGGTTCCAGAACAGCCACAGGCACAGGCCGAGGTTGGCCGCGACGTGCTGCGCGGCGTCGACGGAATCGGCCTCGTAGGCGGCCTGCAGCGCGCCGGAAAAGTCCTGCATGGCGGCGTCGGCGGCCTGCCGGGCCGCCCGCGGCTGGGCCGCCATGTCGCGGATCGCCGCCGTCTTGTGGATCAGCGCGCGCAGGTTGAGCGTCTCGAACCGCACGCGCGGGTTGTAGCGCACCACCGGCTGCAGCGCGGGATCGGCCGACAGGCTTTCGAGCTCGGCCTGGGCGGCTTCCAGGCGGTTGCCGGCATAGCGCTCCCACGCGCGCACCACGCGCGCCATCGCGGCGAAGGTGGGCAGCGCGCTGTCCACGGCGCCGGCGCCCACGATGCGGTCGAAGCGCCGCAGCGCCGCGCGGCTGCGCGCGAGGTCGTCGCCGCGGCGCCAGGCCAGGCTTTCCTTGAGCAGGGCGAAGGCTTGCTGGAAGTCGTCGGTGGCGCAGCGCTGCGCGGCGCGCAGGGCCTGCGTCACGCCGTTGGCTTCCGCCTCGCCGGCGGCGTTGCCAACGCCGTCCTGCATGCCGCGCATGGCCTGCGTCAGGTGGTTCCAGTAGCTGACGTCGCGCATCACGTAGCCTGCGGCGGCATCGCCGGCCTGCGGCGCGGCGCGCGCGGACGGCCCGGCGGCGGCCTGCCCCACGAAGCGCGCCAGCCCCGCCTCGCCGGCGGCGCGGCCGCCGAGCGTGAAGCGCAGCCGCCGGCAGGCCGCC
>NZ_AQPL01000075.1:0-6154 GCF_000395345.1 Cupriavidus sp. WS
GCCGGGTTGAGGCCGGCGGCGCCGGCGGCACGGTCCGGTCCCCAGCCCACCGCCACGCCCCAGCGCGCGAAGTCCGCGAACGCGCGCGAGACCAGCATGCGGATATTGGCCGCGTCGGGAAAGCGCGCCTGCAACTGCGCGGCGGTCAGCGCGCCGCCGCGGCGCGCGGCCAGGCAGGCCGCCGCCAGCAGCCACAGGCTCTGGTGGCGCGCGGGCTGGCCGCCCACGCGGTACGGGGCGGACAGCTCGATGGCGAGGACGGTCTGGCGCATGCGGTCGGCGGGAAGCTGGGGACGGGTTTGAAAGCGGGCCGGGAAACGAGCCCGAATGATGCCACGCGAGGGTGCCACGCGAGGCATCGCGGCGGGCGCCATGTTACGCAGGTTACAGCGCGCGGCCTTGGCGCCGGCGCGCCGTCCTCCTATGCTGCGCTTCGTACCCCGGGCCCGGGCGTCATCCCCGACAAGAACACGACACCACGGAGAACATCTTGAAGCGATTCGCAATCCTCGCCGCGCTGGGCGCGGCGCTGGCCATGCCCGCGGCCCGGGCGGACGTGCTGTGCACCGTGATGGCCGACGCCGCCACCGGCAGGCTGCTGACGCAGGAAGGCGACTGCGGCACGCGCGTCACGCCGGCATCCACCTTCAAGCTGCCCATCAGCCTGATGGGGTTCGACGCGGGCCTGCTGGTCGACGCGCACGCCCCGGCCATGCCCTACCGCGCCGAATACGGCGACCGCAATCCCGCGCGCCGGGTCACGACCGATCCCGCGAGCTGGATGAAGAACTCCATCGTCTGGTATTCGCAGCAGGTCACGCGCCAGCTTGGCGAGACCCGCTTCCGGCGCTATGTCGACGCCTTCCAGTACGGCAACCGCGACGTCACCGGCAACCCGGGCCGGCATGACGGCCTGACCCATGCGTGGCTCGGCGCCTCGCTGCGGATTTCCCCGCTGGAGCAGGTCGCCTTCCTGCGCAAGGTGGTCCGGCGCGAACTGCCGGTCAGCGCGCGGGCGTACGACATGACCAGCCGCATCAGCGCGCTCGGCACGCTCGCCAACGGCTGGGCCGTGCACGGCAAGACCGGCACCGGCGCTCCGCGGCTGGCCGACGGCGGCGAGGACTGGGACCACGCCTATGGATGGTTCGTCGGCTGGGCGGAGAAGGATGGCCGCGGCGTGGTCTTCGCCCGCCTGATCCAGGACGCGAAGAAAGAGGCGGAGTATGCCGGCCCGCGCGCCCGGGCGGCCTTCATGAAGGAGCTGCCGGGCCGGCTCGACGCCGTCGCCGCGCTGCCGTAAAAGGCCGCCGCGCTCGACGCCGGCCCGTCTACCGCCCCAGCTGCCCCAGCACCATGCCGACCTCGGCCAGGCTGTTGTCGATCAGCCGTCCCATGTACGAGCTCATCTGCGGCATCACCAGCGCCATCATCAGGAAGCCGCCGGCCAGCGTGACCGGGAAGCCGACCGCGAAGATCGACAACTGCGGCGAGGCGCGGTTGAGGATGCCCATCGCCAGGTTGAGCGTGAGCAGCGCGGCGATCAGCGGCAGCGCCAGCAGCATGCCCGACGAGAACACGCTGGCGCCGGCCGCCGCCACCGCCGACCAGCCCTCGCCCGAGAGCGGCTGGGATGAGATCGGCAGGGTGGCGAAGCTGTCGGCGAGCGTGGCCAGCAGCATCAGGTGGCCGTCCATCGCCAGGAACATCAGGGTGGCGACCACGTTGAGGAAGCGGCCCAGCACCATCGTCTGGCCGCCCGAGGAGCGGTCGTAGAACGAGGCGAACGACAGGCCCATCTGCAGGCCGATGGTCTCGCCGGCGTACTGCACGGCGGCGAAGGCCAGCCGCATGGTGAAGCCCACCGCGAGGCCGATGCCGACCTCGTTGAGGATGATGAGGAAGCCTTCGAAGGAATACACCGGCGCCAGCGGCAGCTTGTCGATGGTGGGCGAGACGATCATCGCGATCAACGCGGCCAGGGCGACCTTGGCGCGGCGCGGGATGGTGGACTCGCCGAACAGGGGCGCCGTGCTGAGCAGCGCCAGCAGCCGGAACAGCGGCCACAGGAACGCGGCGATCCAGGCGTAGAGCTGGGCGGAGGTGACGGACAGCACGGCGGGCGCGGTGTGAGGGCAGCGCGGGCGCTACGCCCGCATCAGTGCACCAGGGCGGGAATGCCCTGGAAGACTTCGCGCATGTAGTCGACGAAGGTGTTGATCATCCACGGGCCGGCCAGCACCATCGTGGCGAACAGGGCCAGCAGCTTGGGGATGAACGACAGCGTCATTTCGTTGATCTGGGTGGCGGCCTGGAACAGGCTGACCACCAGGCCGGCTACCAGCGCCACCAGCAGCAGCGGCGCTGCCAGCATCAGGGTCATCTTCATCGCCTGGGTGGCGATGCTCATTACGGTTTCCGGCGTCATGATGGAGCGGTCTCGGTGGGGACGCGGCGGGCGCGCCCCGTGTTCAGTTCAGGAAACTCTGCGCCAGCGAACCCAGCAGCAGTTGCCAGCCGTCCACCAGCACGAACAGCATCAGCTTGAACGGCAGCGAGATGGTGGCCGGCGGCACCATCATCATGCCCATCGCCATCAGCACGCTGGCGACCACCAGGTCGATGATGAGGAACGGGATGAAGACGGTGAAGCCGATCTGGAACGCGGTCTTGAGCTCGCTGGTGACGAAGGCCGGCACCAGGATGCGCATCTGCACGTCCTCCGGGCCCTGCATCTCGGGCGCCTTGGCCATCTGCGCGAACAGCGCCAGGTCCTTCTCGCGGGTCTGCTTGAGCATGAAGGCCTTGAGCGGCACGGCGGCCTTCTCGGCGGCGTCCTCCAGGCTGATCTTGTTCTCGCTCAGCGGCTTGTAGGCGTCGGTGTAGACGCGGTCGAACACCGGCGACATGACGAAGAAGGTCAGGAACAGCGACAGCCCCACCAGCACCTGGTTGGGCGGCGAGGTGGCGGTGCCGAGCGCGTTGCGCAGCAGGCCCAGCACGATGATGATGCGGGTGAAGCCGGTCATCATCAGCATGGCCGCCGGCAGGAACGACAGCGAGGTCAACAGGACCAGCGTCTGGACCGACAGCGACCAGGTCTGGCTGCCGCCGGGGCCGGCCCGGCTGGTCAGCCCGGGCAGCGCCTGGGCCTGCGCCAGGGCGGGCAGCAGCACCAGCGCCAGGCAGGCGGCGGCCAGCGCGGCGGCGAAGGCCAGCCGCGAGGGCTGGCCGGCGCAGGCGCGCAGAGCCTGCAGGCGGCCTCGCAGCCGCTGCTGGAAAACGCGCCGCGAGGCGCCGGGCAGGAAATTCATGACTTCAGGTTGTGTTGCATGGCGCGCAGCAGCTTCTGGCCGAAGCTGCCGCTGCCCGCCGGATTGGCCGGGCCGCCGCGCTCCGGGTCCGGAGACTGGCCCGGCGCCCGCGCGGCCTGCGCGGGCAGGGTATGGAGCGTGCGGATCTCGCCGGCGCTGACGCCCAGCACCAGGCAGGTGTCGCCCACCTCCACCATCACCAGGCGCTGGCGCGGGCCGAGCGCGGTGCTGCCGACCACCTTCATGGCGCCGCCCTGGCCGTGGCGGACCAGGCCGGCGCGGCGCGCCAGCCAGGCCAGCAGCAGGATCAGGGCGATGACGGCGAACAGGCCGAGGCCGGCCTGGGCCATGCTGGCCGCGCCGCTGGGGCCGACGTGGCCCGCGGCGGCGCCGGCACCGGCCGCGATGCCGGCCGCGGGGGGATTGCCGGCGGCGGCGCTGGCTTGCGCCGCCGCCGGCGCAGCCTGCGCCAGCGCCAGGCCGGCGACGAGTCCGGCGGTGGCCATCCGGCGCAGGCTGGCGATCATCTGTTGAGCTTCCGGATGCGTTCGGACGGCGTGATGATGTCGGTCAGGCGGATGCCGAACTTGTCGTTGACCACCACCACTTCGCCCTGGGCGATCAGGTAGCCGTTGACCAGCACGTCCATCGGCTCGCCGGCCAGGCCGTCGAGTTCCACCACCGAACCCTGCGCGAGCTGCAGCAGGGTCTTGATGGGCACCTTGGTGCGGCCGAGCTCCACCGTGAGCTGCACGGGGATGTCGAGAATCATCTCGATATCGTTGTGGAAGCCGCTCGGCACCTCCTTTTCCAGCGGCTGGAAGACCTTGGAGGCGGCCGGCGTCGCGGCTGCGGTGGCGGCTGCGACTGCCGGTGCCGGCGCGGCAGCAGCGGCGAGATCCTCGGCGCTGGTCTGCTCGGCCAGGGCGCTGGCCCAGTCGTCCATCGGGTCGGCCGGCTTGTCGTCTTTGCCGTCAGTCATGGTCGGTTTCCTTGTTGGAATCGCTTTCTTGGTGATTGATCATCCGTTCTACCCGCAGCGCGTACTGGCCGTTCATGGTGCCGAAGCCGCACTGCATCACGGGCACGCCATCGACCTTGCCGAACACCTGCTCGGGCAGCTCGATGGGGAGTACATCGCCGGCGCGCAGCGACAGCACTTCGGCCACGGTGCTTTCCAGGTGGGCGAATTCGGCCACCAGTTCCACCTCGGCCGAGCGGATCTGCTGCGACAGCTGGGAAATCCAGCGCTTGTCCACTTCGACCTCGTCCTGCAGCGGGTTCATCAGCAGGTCGCGCACGGGCTCGATCATCGAGTACGGGAAGCAGACGTGAAGCTGGCCGCCCACGGCGCCCAGTTCGATATGGAATGCGGTCGTCACCACCACCTCGCTGAGCATGGCGATGTTGGCGAACTTGGTGTGCATCTCCGAGCGGACGTATTCCAGCTCGATCGGGTGCACCGCGTGCCAGGCGTTGCCGTAGCTGTTGAGCGCCAGGTCCAGCAGGCGCCGGATGATGCGCTGCTCGGTCTGGGTGAAGTCGCGCCCCTCGACGCGGGTGTGGAAGCGCCCGTCGCCGCCGAACAGGTTGTCGACCACCAGGAACACCAGGTTGGGGTCGAACACGAACAGCGCCGTGCCGCGCAGCGGCTTGAGGTGCACCAGGTTCAGGTTGGTCGGCACCGGCAGGTTGCGCACGAAGTCGCCGTACTTCTCGATGCGGATCGAGCCGACCGAGATGTCGGCGCCGCGGCGGATGAAGTTGAACAGCGCGGTGCGCAGCTGGCGGGCGAAACGCTCGTTGATGATCTCGAGCGTGTGCAGCCGGCCGCGCACGATGCGCTCCTGCGTGGCCAGGTTGTACGGGCGCACGCCGTCCTCGGAGACCGGCGCGGAAACCTCGGGCAGGTCGGCTTCGCCCGACACGCCTTTCAGCAATTCGTCTACTTCGTCCTGCGAGAGGAACTTGTCGTAGGCCATCTAGTGTCCTGCCCCGTGAGTGCCGTGATGAATGAAAGCGACCATGTGCCGATCAGCCCGCGCGCTGGCGTTGGCGCGCGTGCTGTTGTACGGGCAAGGCAGGCAGGGACGGATTCATGTCGGATTTGCTGGTGGGGCAGGGCACGTGCTTACTGCACCACGAAGGATGTGAATAGGACGTCCACGACCTGCTGAGCCGGCAGGTTGGGCGCGAACGGCTGGTTGACGGCGCGCTGGATTTCCTGCGCCAGGCGGCGCTTGCCTTCCACCGTCGCCAGGTCGGGCGGCTGCTTGGCCGACAGCAGCAGCAGGATCCGGCTACGGACTTCCGGCAGGTACTCGGTGATGCGCGTCTGATCCTTCGCGTCCGCCACCTTCAGCGACAGACCGGTGTGCAGGAAACGGTCGCCGTCTTCGCTCTTGAGATTGACGGTGAACGGCTCCAGCGGCACGAAGATCGGCGGCGGCACGACCGGAGCCGCCGGCACCGGCGGCTGGCGGTTGCTCAGGATGTTGCCCAGAAAAAAGCCCCCGGCACCCAGCGCCGCGACGATCACGACGCCGAGAACCAGCAGCAGTCGCCCGCGCTTGCTCTTGTTGCCGTCAGCCTGGGAAGAAGTGAGCGTAGTCGCCATGAGATGCCTGTATCGGAATGCCCTGCCATTCTTGGGTGAAGACAGGGCAAGCAAAGGGCCGAAAAAAAGGGTGAAACCCGCTCAGCTTGGCCATTTGAGCCAAGCGGGTGCGTCATCCGGATGATGCGGATGGTCTTACTGGGGGTTAACGAATGGCGTGCACGGAACTTGAGCCGGAATTGCGCCCGCGATGGGCCGGACGCCCGCCGCAGACCCGCGCCCC
>NZ_AQPL01000076.1:0-8525 GCF_000395345.1 Cupriavidus sp. WS
CCCGCCGCAGACCCGCGCCCCGGGCCGCGCGGCGGGCGGTGGCCGGTGGTGGCGGGGGGGCTGCAGGGCGGCGCCGTGGATGGCCGGCGCCACTCCGCGCGGCCGGCCGCGCGGCGGCCCGGCGCGCCCCGCGCTGCCGCGCCGGCCGGCTAACTGCTTGATTCCATTGGCGCTTGCGCGTCGGCCGGGCCGCCGAAGCTGTGCCGGTACTGCTGCGGCGAGACGCCGAGCCGGCGGCGGAACACCGCGCGCATGTGATGCGGATCGCGGAACCCGCATGCGTAGGCGACCGTCTTCAGCGGCACCGCGCTGCGCTCGAGCATGACGCGGGCGGCGTCCAGCCGGGCGCTTTCGACGAACTCGGCCGGGGTCGCGCGGGCGTCGCGCGCGAAGATGCGCGAGAAGTTGCGGCTGCTCATCCTGGCCACCGCCGCCAGCCGGTCGAGGGTGAGATCTTCGGTGAGGTGAGCCAGCACATACTGCTGGACCTGCGCCACCGGCGACGCCGCCTCCGCCAGCGGGGTCAGGTAGGGGCTGAACTGCGACTGGCCGCCGGCGCGGCGGATGAACACCACCAGCCGCTTGGCCACGTCGAGCGCCACTTCCTCGCCGTGGTCCTGCGCCAGCAGGTACAGCGACAGGTCGATGCCGGCGGTGACGCCGGCCGAGGTGTAGAGGCTGCCGTCCTGCGCGTAGATGCGGTCCGCCTCCACGCGGGCGGCCGGGCAGCGCGCGGCCAGCGCGGCCACGTCGTTCCAGTGGGTGGTCACGGTGCGCCCGTCGAGCAGTCCGGCGCCGGCCAGCAGGAAGGCGCCGTTGCAGATCGAGCCGAAGCGCGCGGCGCGCTGGCTGGCCTGGCGCAGCCACGCGTACAGCGCGGCGGGAAAGGCCCGCTCGGGCAGCGTGGGGCCGCCCGCCACCAGCAGCAGGCCGGGGACATCGGTGTCGGCGCCGGCGCTGGCGTCGATGTCGGCGAAATGCCGCTGGGGGTGCAGCACCATGCCGTTGGAGCAGGCCACCGGCCCGCGCTCGGTGCCGATCAGCCCGAGCTGGTAGCGGTCCCCGGGCAGCAGGAAGCGGTTGGCCTCGGCGAACACGTCGAGCGGGCCGCTGACGTCCAGCGCCTGCACGCCGGGAAAGACAAGGATGGCGACGGATCGGTTCATGGGCGGGCCGGATGGCGGGAGGCGATGGCCGCCATGTTAGCCGGGCGGCGCGGCCCGCGCTGGCGCGAAAACGCCGCCATTTGGCGCCAGGGCACCGCCGGAGGCGGTTCTGCCCGGGCCGCCCGCTCTCCATACTGGTTCCTGACCGGCGCCGCACACGGCGCGCGCCACCCGACCCGGAGAGACCCCATGACAAAGACCGATGTTGCCGCCGCCGAACGTGTCGGCCCCGCCTTTTCCGTCGACGGCATGCTGCTGGCGCGCGACAAGACGCGCCAGGCCATCCGCGAGATCGCCGCCCGCGTGGCGCCCGGCATGGTCGAGGAAGACGCCGTGGCGATGGCCCGCTCGGTGCTGCTCGACGCCGGCCTCGCGCTGAGCTGGCACCCCACCCGCGTGCGCTTCGGCGGCAACACCATCAAGCCGATGAAGCAAGCCTCGGTGCCCGGCGTGGTACTGCGGGAAAACGACCTTTTCTTCATCGACATCGCCCCGCGCGTGGACGCCTGGGAGGGCGACGGCGGCGCCAGCTTCACGGTCGGCCACGACGCCGAATACGCCCGCTGCGCGCGCGACGCCGAGGCGCTGTTCCACGACGTGCGCGCGGTCTGGCGCAAGGAAGGGCTGACCGGCCACGCGCTCTACGACCACGCCGACCGCACCGCGCGCAAGATGGGCTGGGAGCTGAATTTCGACCTGCCCGGCCACCGCGTCTCGGACTTCCCGCACGCCACCATCTACACCGGCTCGCTGGCCGACCTGGAAAGCTGCCCGCTGCCGATGCGCTGGATCCTGGAAATCCACCTGCGCGACCCGCGGCACCGCTTCGGCGCGTTCTTCGAGGACATGCTGCTGGACGACGCGCACTACGGCTGAACGGGCTCGCCGGGGCCTTTCCCGGGGATTGCCCGAGCAATTTGGTCAAGGTCTCCTGTTGTGGGTTTCCGACGGGGTGGGAAGTCCAAGTCATTGTTTTTACTGTGATTGTGTAATTCAACTCTTATATAAGATATAAGACATTTGACCGCGGGCGCACTTCACTCTACAATCACGGCACAACTAGGTCTTCCCAACCCCTATTACCCCGCAGGATCCCATGCTTGATACCTATCGCGCCCATGTAGCCGAACGCGCCGCGCTTGGCATTCCCCCTCTGCCGCTGACCGCGAAGCAAACTGCGGAGCTGATCGAACTCCTGAAGAACCCGCCCGCCGGCGAAGAGCAGGCCCTGGTCGAGCTGATCACCCACCGCGTGCCGGCCGGCGTGGACGATGCCGCCAAGGTCAAGGCCTCGTACCTGGCCGCCGTGGCGCTGGGCAAGGAAGCCTGCCCGCTGATCACGCGCGCGCGCGCCACCGAACTGCTGGGCACCATGCTGGGCGGCTACAACATCTCGCCGCTGATCGAGCTGCTGGACGACGCCGAAGTCGGCACCGTCGCCGCCGCCGCGCTCAAGAAGACCCTGCTGATGTTCGATGCCTTCCACGACGTCAAGGAAAAGGCCGACCAGGGCAACGCCAACGCCAAGTCCGTGCTGCAAAGCTGGGCCGATGCCGAATGGTTCACCAGCCGCCCGGAAGTGCCGCAAAGCCTGACCGTGACGGTGTTCAAGGTCTCGGGCGAAACCAACACCGACGACCTCTCGCCGGCCCCCGACGCCACCACCCGCCCGGACATCCCGCTGCACGCGCTGGCCATGCTGAAGAACGCGCGCCCCGGCATCACCCCGGAAGAAGACGGCAAGCGCGGCCCGGTCAAGTTCATCGAATCGCTCAAGGAAAAGGGCAACCTGGTCGCCTACGTGGGCGATGTGGTCGGCACCGGCTCCAGCCGCAAGTCCGCCACCAACTCGGTGCTGTGGTTCACCGGCGAAGACATCCCGTTCGTGCCGAACAAGCGCTTCGGCGGCGTGTGCCTGGGCAGCAAGATCGCCCCGATCTTCTACAACACGATGGAAGACGCCGGCGCGCTGCCGATCGAGCTGGACGTGTCGCAGATGGAAATGGGCGACGTCATCGAACTGCGCCCCTATGACGGCAAGGCCTTGAAGAACGGCCAGGTCGTCGCCGAATTCCAGGTCAAGTCCGACGTGCTGTTCGACGAAGTGCGCGCCGGCGGCCGCATTCCGCTGATCGTCGGCCGCGGCCTGACCGCCAAGGCGCGCGAAGCGCTCGGCCTGGCCCCGTCCACGCTGTTCCGCCTGCCGCAGAACCCGGCCGACACCGGCCGCGGCTACACGCTGGCCCAGAAGATGGTCGGCCGCGCCTGCGGCCTGCCCGAAGGCAAGGGCGTGCGCCCGGGCACCTACTGCGAACCGAAGATGACCTCGGTCGGCTCGCAGGACACCACCGGCCCGATGACCCGCGACGAGCTGAAGGACCTGGCCTGCCTGGGCTTCTCGGCCGACCTGGTGATGCAGTCGTTCTGCCACACCGCCGCGTATCCGAAGCCCGTGGACGTCAAGACCCACCACACGCTGCCGCAGTTCATCAGCACCCGTGGCGGCATCTCGCTGCGCCCCGGCGACGGCGTGATCCACTCGTGGCTGAACCGCATGCTGCTGCCCGACACCGTCGGCACCGGCGGCGACTCGCACACCCGCTTCCCGATCGGCATCAGCTTCCCGGCGGGCTCGGGCCTGGTGGCCTTCGCCGCCGCCACCGGCGTGATGCCGCTGGACATGCCGGAATCGGTGCTGGTGCGCTTCAAGGGCAAGATGCAGCCCGGCGTGACCCTGCGCGACCTGGTCAACGCGATCCCGCTGTACGCCATCAAGTCGGGCGAGCTGACCGTGGCCAAGCAAGGCAAGAAGAACATCTTCTCCGGCCGCATCCTGGAAATCGAAGGCCTGCCCGACCTGAAGGTCGAGCAAGCGTTCGAGCTGTCCGACGCCTCCGCCGAGCGCTCGGCCGCCGGCTGCACCGTGCGCCTGAACAAGGAACCGATCATCGAATACATCAACAGCAACATCACGCTGCTGAAGTGGATGATCGCCGAAGGCTACGCCGACGCGCGCAGCCTGCAGCGCCGCATCAAGGCGATGGAAGCCTGGCTGGCCAGCCCCGAGCTGCTGCAGCCGGACGCCGACGCCGAATACGCCTCGGTCATCGAGATCGACCTGGCCGACATCCACGAGCCCATCGTGGCCTGCCCGAACGACCCGGACGACGTCAAGACCCTGTCCGACGTGGCCGGCGCCAAGATCGACGAAGTGTTCATCGGTTCGTGCATGACCAACATCGGCCACTTCCGCGCGGCGTCCAAGCTGCTCGAAGGCAAGCGCGACATCCCGGTCAAGCTGTGGGTCGCCCCGCCGACCAAGATGGACGCCAAGCAACTGACCGAGGAAGGCCACTACGGCGTGTTCGGCACCGCCGGCGCCCGCACCGAAATGCCGGGCTGCTCGCTGTGCATGGGCAACCAGGCACAGGTGCGCGAAGGCGCCACGGTGATGTCCACCAGCACCCGCAACTTCCCCAACCGCCTGGGCAAGAACACCAACGTGTACCTGGGCTCGGCCGAACTGGCCGCCATCTGCTCGCGCCTCGGCCGCATCCCGACCAAGGAAGAGTACATGGCCGACATGGGCGTGCTGAGCGCCAACGGCGACAAGATCTACAAGTACATGAACTTCGACCAGATCGAAGACTTCAAGGACGTGGCGGATACGGTGTCGATGTAAGGCACGGGACCGGCGGTGGTGTGCTCCCCTTTCCCGCAGGCGGGAGAGGGGAGCCAACGGTCGGCACTCCTCGCCAGCAGTCCCAGTCAGGCCCCTTCCCGGGGCCTTTCTTTTTGCCCATTCCACGCTCACGCCTTCACCGCATCATGGCCCGCCTCAAGCTCGAGTTCCCCGAAGACCAGTACTATTACAGCACCCATCTCACGGTGCGCGTGACGGACATCAACAGCGCCAACCACCTCGGCAACGATTCGATGATCTCGATGATCTCCGAGGCGCGCGCGCGTTTCCTGTTCGACCTGCGCAGCGGCGACGGCGAGGCGGCCGAGACCGAGCAGGTCGGCACCATCGTCACCGATCTCGCCACCACCTACCGCAACGAGGCGCATGCGCGCGACCAGCTTTTGTTCGAGGTGGGCGTGATGGACTTCAACCGCTACGGCGGCGACATCACCTTCCGCATCACGCGCCCGAGCGACGGCGCGCTGATCGCGCTGGCCAAGTCCGGCTTCGTCTTCTTCAGCTATGCGCGCAAGCAGGTGATGCCGATGCCGGCGGCGTTCGCCAGCAAGTTTCCCCGGGTCAACTGGGTCGACCGCGGCTGAGCGGCGCCGGCTGCGGCACAGGGAGCCGGCGCAAGGCGAGCGCCTACAAACCGTAGAACGGCCGGTTGGCCTCGATGCGGGCGCGCTCGGACTCGGGAAACCGCCGGTCGGCCAGCAGCTTGCGCAGCGCGGCGCGGCCCTGGTCGAGCGCGCCGATGTAGTAAGCGCTGACCACGAGTTCGTCGAGCGCGCGCCAGGTGTAGACCGAGGTGTCGACGAACAGCGAGTCGTCCGGCACCGCCAGCGCCGCGGCCTGCTGCGCGTACAGGTGCGCCTGCGCGAACTCGCCGCGCAGGCGGTGCCAGCGGGCCAGCTCGCACAGCGGCTCGGCGCGCGCCGGACGCGCCTGGTAGGCGGCCAGGTAGGCGTCGCGCACGGCGCCGGCGGCGACGCTCGCGTCCGCCGCGGCCAGCCGTTCGGTCAGCACGCCGATCTGGAACAGCGCGAACCAGCGCTCCTCGTCCCATCCCTCCAGCGCAGCGCGCGCGCGGTACTGCGCGAGGCTGGCCTCCACGTTCCCCGCGTCGCGGTAGCTCTGCGCGAGGTAGAAGCGGTAGCGCGGATTGGCCGGCTCCTTCTCCAGCGCGCACTCCAGCACCTCGATGTCGCGCAGGTAGGTATGCGGATCGCGCGCCCGCGCGCCGTCGCGCGACACCACGATGGCGGGGCCGTCCAGGTGCTGCCATGCGTGCGGCGCGTCCTGCGTCAGGTATTCGTGCAGCACGCCTTCCCAGCGCCACGGCTGGCCGGCGGCCACCAGCGCGTTGCGCCGGTAGTGCCAGCCGCCCAGCTCGCACAGGAAACGGTAGCCGTCGGCGCTCAGCGCGGGCCAGCGGAAGCCGGGCGGCACGCGCAGGGTCTCGTCGGCGTCGATGAACAGCACGTAGTCGCCGGCGCCGGCGTTGGCGCGCGCCAGCGCTAGCGCTTCGTTGCGGTTGTGGGCAAAGTCCACCCACGGCCGCTCGTGCAGTTCGCCGGGCAGGCCGTCCATGCACGCGCGCACCAGCGCCTGGGTGCCGTCGGTGGAGCCGGTGTCGACGATCGCCCAGCGGTCGATCCACGGCTTGACCGACGCGAGGCAGCGCGCGATCACGGGCGCCTCGTTCTTCACGATCATGTTCAGGCAGATGCGGGGCAATTCGGATGTCCTGTCGGGAGGGTCGGGAGCGCTGTCGGGAGATGCCGCTGCCGGGAGATGCCGGCGGCGCGAGCAGCATACGCGCAGTCGCGCGTTTTCGGCAATGGCGGCGGCGCCGGCTAGCGTGTCTTGCGCAACGTCAGGTTGATGCGCTCGCGCCCGGTCAGCGGGTGGTCGCCGTCGGCCAGCGGCGCGATGCCGTGGAAGGCCAGCCGCGCCGGGCCGCCCCACACCACCACGTCGCCGTGGGCCAGGCGCACGCGCTGGCACGGGTCGGCGCGCCGCAGGCCGCCGAACAGGAAGACCGCGGGCAGGCCCAGCGAGACCGAGACGATGGGCGCGCGCAGGTCGAGTTCGTCGCGGTCCTGGTGCAGGGACAGGCGCGTACCGGGCAGGTAGCGGTTGAGCAGGCAGGCGTCCGGGCTGAACCCCGCGAAACCGGCCTCGGCGGCGGCCGCGCGCGCCAGCGCCAGGAAGCTGGCGGGCATCGGCGGCCACGGCGCGCCGCCGAGCGGGTCCGCCGGCTCGTAGCGGTAGCCGCTGGCGTCGGAGACCCAGCCGAACCGGCCGCAGTTGGTCATCGCCACCGACATGCGCTGCCCGCCCGGCGTGATCAGGTGGCGCCACGGCGCCCGCGCGGCGACCTCGCGCACGGCGGCGAGCAGCGCCTGCTCATGGGCGCGGGCAAAGCCGCGCAGGACGGTCGCGCCGGGCACGAGCGGCTCGGCGTGGGGCGGGTCCAGCTGCGGCAGGGAATCGAAGAGATCGAAGGTCATGGTGGCCGGGGACGCAGGCGGCGGGCCTGCGCTCAAACCACATGGTAGGCGCGATCGCGCGCGCTGGCTCGCGCTGGCGCGCGTGGTCCGCGATGGCCGCCGGCGGGCGGGGCGCTGGTGCGCGCCGGCCCGCCGTGCGCGGCCGGGATCACGCGAAGGTGTCGACCTCGCCGCGGGCCAGGGTGCGCGCGGGCGCGGCAACGGCGCCGGCCGGGGCCGGCTGGCTGCCCGCCGGCGCGCCGAAGGCGGTCTGCTGGCTGCCGGGCTGGCGCTGCTGCTGCGGCTGGCCGCTGCCGGGCTGGCCGGCAAAGCTGTCGGCGCCGACCGAGGCCTGGCCGAGCTGGATGCCGCTGTCGGCCATCGCGCTGCGCAGGTGCGGCAGCGCGGCTTCCACCGCCGCGCGCACGGCGGCGTGCGGGGAGACGAACTGCGCCTGCGCCTGGTCGTTGACCACGCTGAGCACGACCTTGAGCGGGCCGAGGTCGGGCGGGTTGAGCTGCAGCTCGGCGGTGTGGTTGCCCTGCGTCGACAGGCGCACCATCTGCTGGCTGAGCGCCTGCGGCCACTGGCCGTCGCCGACCGGCGGCGCCACCGGCAGCGAGGTCGCGGGCGACAGGCCGCTGCTGGTCGGCGCGGGGCCGGCGGCCATCGTGCCGGCGGCGGCCAGGGTGCTGGCCGCCGTGTCGGCGGGAGCCGCCTCGGTGGCGGCGGGCTCGGCCGCGCGCAGGGCGGCGGCGAACTGCGACGCGCTGGTCGGGGCGGCGGCCGCGGCGGTGTCGGCGGCGGGCGCCAGCGGGCTCCTGGCGCCGGTGGCTTCGCCAGGCTGGAGCGGCGCCTTGTGCTGCTGGCCGGCGGTGCCCTGCTGGCCGGCGGACTGGCCGCCGCCACTGGCGCCGCCGCCTTGCTGGCCGGCGATGGCGGTCTTGAGGCTGGCGGCCAGGTCGGGGCCGGCCTTGGCGGCATCGGTCGTGGCGGCGGTGGCGGGCCGGTCGGCGGCCTGCGTGGCGGCGGTGTGCTGCGGCACGGGCTGCAGCGCGGCGCGCTGGGACGCGATGGTGGCCAGTGTGTCGGCGGCGCTCGAGGCCGCCGCCGCGGCGTCGGCCGCGGCAGTGCCGGCGGCGGCGGCCGACGGCAGCGTGGGGTCCTTCAGGCCGGGCA
>NZ_AQPL01000077.1:0-62281 GCF_000395345.1 Cupriavidus sp. WS
CGAACTGTACGCCGAGACGATGTAAGGCCGCTCGCCAGCGCGACCCCTGATACGAGATACCCAGACCCATGCCCACGCTCGAAACCAAACTCAATGCGCGCTCGGAATCGTTCCGCGCCAATGCCGACGCCATGCAGGCGCTGGTCGACGACCTCAAGGCCAGGATCGCCAAACTGGCCGAAGGCGGCGGCGAGGACGCGCGCGCCAAGCATCTGTCGCGCGGCAAGATGCTGCCGCGCGAGCGCGTGCAGCAGCTGCTGGACCCCGGCACGCCGTTCCTGGAGCTGTCGCAGCTGGCGGCCTACGACATGTACGACGATGCCGCGCCGGGCGCGGGCATCATCACCGGCATCGGCAGCATCGCCGGGCAGGAATGCGTGATCGTCTGCAACGACGCCACCGTCAAGGGCGGCACCTATTACCCGCTGACCGTGCGCAAGCACCTGCGCGCGCAGGAGATCGCCGAGCAGAACAACCTGCCCTGCATCTACCTGGTGGATTCGGGCGGCGCCAACCTGCCCAACCAGGACGACGTGTTCCCCGACCGCGACCACTTCGGCCGCATCTTCTACAACCAGGCCAACCTGTCCAAGCAGGGCATCCCGCAGATCGCGGTGGTGATGGGCTCGTGCACGGCGGGCGGCGCCTACGTGCCGGCCATGAGCGACGAGTCCATCATCGTCAAGAACCAGGGCACCATCTTCCTGGGCGGCCCGCCGCTGGTGAAGGCGGCCACCGGCGAGGAAGTGAGCGCCGAGGACCTGGGCGGCGCCGACGTGCACACGCGCCTGTCCGGCGTGGCGGACTACTTCGCGCAGAACGACGCGCACGCGCTGTCGCTGGCGCGCAATATCGTGCAGCACCTGAACCGCCGCAAGCCGGACCAGATCCGCCTGCACGAGCCGCTGCCGCCGCGCTACCCGGTGGAGGAGCTGTACGGCGTGATCCCCACCGACACGCGCAAGCCCTACGACGTGCGCGAGGTCATCGCGCGCATCGTGGACGATTCCGACTTCGACGAGTTCAAGGCGCGCTACGGCACCACGCTGGTGTGCGGCTTCGCGCGGATCTGGGGCTACCCGGTCGGCATCATCGCCAACAACGGCATCCTGTTCTCGGAGTCGGCGCTCAAGGGCGCGCACTTCATCGAGCTGTGCTGCCAGCGCAAGATCCCGCTGGTGTTCCTGCAGAACATCACCGGCTTCATGGTGGGCCGCAAGTACGAGAACGAAGGCATCGCGCGCAACGGCGCCAAGATGGTGACGGCGGTGGCCACGGCGCAGGTGCCCAAGTTCACGGTCATCATCGGCGGCTCGTTCGGCGCGGGCAACTACGGCATGTGCGGGCGCGCGTATTCGCCGCGCTTCTTGTGGATGTGGCCGAACGCGCGCATCTCGGTGATGGGCGGCGAGCAGGCCGCCAGCGTGCTGGCCACGGTGCGCCGCGACGGCATCGAGGCCCGCGGCGGCGCCTGGAGCGCCGAGGAAGAAGACAAGTTCAAGCAGCCGATCCGCGACCAGTACGAGCACCAGGGCCATCCCTACTACGCCAGCGCGCGCCTGTGGGACGACGGCGTGATCGACCCCGCGCAGACGCGCACGGTGCTGGGCCTGGGCCTGTCGGCCAGCCTCAACGCGCCGATCGGCGAGATGAAGTTCGGCGTGTTCCGCATGTAACGCCCTGCCCCGCCCACGCTCACGCACCGCCACAGGACACCGAAATGGAATTCACCACCCTCACCGTCACCACCGCGCAGCACGTGGCCACCGTCACGCTGAACCGGCCCGACGTGCGCAACGCCTTCAACGAAACCGTGATCGCCGAGCTGACCGGCGCCTTCCGCGCGCTGGGCAGCGAGCCCTCGGTGCGCGCCATCGTGCTGGCCGGCAACGGCCCGGCCTTCTGCGCCGGCGCCGACCTGAACTGGATGAAGAAGATGGCCGGCTACTCGCACGACGAGAACCGCTCCGACGCGCTGACGCTGGCGCAGATGCTGCACACCATCTGGTCCTGCCCCAAGCCGGTGATCGCGCGCGTCCACGGCGACGCCTACGCCGGCGGCGTGGGGCTGGTGGCGGCGTGCGACATCGCGGTGGCGGCCGAGGGCGTGACCTTCTGCCTGTCGGAGGCGCGCCTGGGCCTGCTGCCGGCCACCATCAGCCCCTACGTGATCCGCGCGCTGGGCGAGCAGGCCTCGCGCCGCTACTTCATCACCGCCGAGCGCTTCGGCGCGGCCGAGGCGCTGCGGCTGGGCTTCGTGCACGAGGTGGTGGCCGCCGCCGCGCTGGACGCCAAGGTGGCCGAACTGGCCGCCACGCTGGCGGCCAACAGCCCGAACGCGGTGCGCGAGAGCAAGCGGCTGGTGCAGGAGGTGGCCGGGCAGCCGGTCGACGACGACCTGCTGGCGCAGACGGCGGAGCGCATAGCCGCGATCCGCGCTTCGGACGAAGGGCGGGAAGGCGTGAAGTCCTTCCTGGAGAAGCGCGCGCCCGCCTGGAAGGTCTGAGGCACGCCGCACGCAAGGAAAAGACAAGAGGACCACCAGCATGTTCAACAAAATCCTGATCGCCAACCGCGGCGAAATCGCCTGCCGCGTGGCCGCCACCTGCCGCCGCCTGGGCATCCGCACGGTGGCGGTCTACTCGGACGCCGATGCCGGCGCGCGCCACGTGGCGCTGTGCGACGAAGCCGTGCACATCGGCGGCGCGGCCGCGCGCGACAGCTACCTGCGCGGCGAGCACATCATCGCGGTGGCCCTGGCCACCGGCGCGCAGGCGATCCACCCGGGCTACGGCTTCCTGTCCGAGAACGACGGTTTTGCCGAGGCTTGCGCGGCCGCCGGGCTGGTCTTCATCGGGCCGCCGGCATCGAGCATCCGCGCGATGGGCAGCAAGAGCGCGGCCAAGCAACTGATGGAAAAGGCCGCGGTGCCGCTGGTGCCGGGCTACCACGGCGAGGACCAGGACGCCGCGCTGCTGCGCCGCGAGGCCGACCGCATCGGCTACCCGGTGCTGCTCAAGGCCAGCGCCGGCGGCGGCGGCAAGGGCATGCGCGTGGTCGAGGCCGGCGCTGGCTTCGAGGCCGCGCTGGCCTCGGTCAAGCGCGAGGCATCGGCCAGCTTCGGCGACGACAAGGTGCTGGTGGAGAAGTACCTGACGCGCCCGCGCCATATCGAGATCCAGGTGTTCGCCGATACGCACGGCAACTGCGTCTACCTGTTCGAGCGCGACTGCTCGGTGCAGCGGCGCCACCAGAAGGTGCTGGAAGAAGCCCCGGCGCCGGGCATGAGCGAGGAGCGCCGGCGCGCAATGGGCGACGCCGCCGTGGCCGCGGCGCAGGCGGTGGGCTACGTGGGCGCCGGCACCGTGGAGTTCATCGCCAACCAGGACGGCTCGTTCTACTTCATGGAGATGAACACGCGCCTGCAGGTGGAACATCCCGTGACCGAGATGATCACCGGGCAGGACCTGGTGGAGTGGCAGTTGCGCGTGGCCGCCGGCGAGCCGCTGCCGCTGAGGCAGGACCAGTTGCGCATCCACGGCCACGCGCTGGAGGCGCGCGTGTACGCCGAGAACCCGGACAAGGGCTTCCTGCCGTCCACCGGCACGCTGCGCTACCTGCGCACGCCGGCGGCGGTGCAGTTCGAGCTGGGCCAGGACCGCGGCGGCCCGGCCGGCGCGCGCATCGATTCCGGCGTGCGCGAGGGCGACACCATCAGCCCCTTCTACGACCCCATGATCGCCAAGCTGATCGTGTGGGGCCGCGACCGCGAGGAAGCGCTGGCGCGCATGGCGCAGGCGCTGGCGCAGTACCACGTGGTGGGCCTGTCCACCAATATCGCCTTCCTGCAGCGGCTGGTGGCCTCGCCGGCGTTCGCCACGGCGGACCTCGACACCGGCCTGATCGAGCGCAACCACGCGGCGCTGTTCCCGCCCGCCGGGCCGGAGGGCATCGACGCCATCGCGCTGGCGGTGGCGGCGCTGCTCGACGCGCAGGCGCGCGCGCGCCGCGTGGACCCGGCCGACGCGCATTCGCCGTGGCGGCACGGCGGCGCCTGGCGCCTGAACGGCGAGGCCACGCGCCGCTTCCGCCTGCGCACGGCCGAGGGCGAGACCGAGGCCAGCCTGCGCGACGACGGCGCGCGGCAGTGGCTGAGCGTGAACGGGCAGACCGTGCCCTTCCGCGCGGCCAGCGCCGGCGACGGCCATGCGCTCGACCTTGGCGAGCGCACGGTCAAGGGCAGCACCCATCTCGACGGCGATGCCATCCATGTGTTCAGCGGCAGCCGGCAAACCCGGCTGGAGGTGATCGACCCGCTCGCGCACGCGGCCGGCGCCGATGCCGAGGGCGGCAAGCTGGTGGCGCCGATGCCGGGCCGCATCATCGCGGTGATGGTCAAGGCCGGCGCCGTGATCGGCAAGGGCGATCCGCTCATCGTGATGGAAGCCATGAAGATGGAGCACACGCTGACCGCGCCCGCCGACGGCGTGGTGCAGGAAGTGCTGTACGCGGTGGGCGACCAGGTGCAGGACGGCGCGCAGCTGGTCACGCTGGAAGACGCGCCGGCCTGACGCCTTGCCCGGCATGGCCTGTGCCTTGCCGCGCCGCGGGCATCCACGGAGTGCCTGCGGCGCGGCTTTTGCGCGCATTTGACGGCAAATTCCGGCCCGCGGCGGGGTATTTCGGGCATACTGCCCGCTCCCTCCCTCTAGCGGGGCCGGTTCCCGGCCTCCCCCTCTCCCCATGCCCGGGTATCAAACCAAGCAAGAGCGCGTTGCCATCGCGGGCGCGCCCGATTTGGTCATTCGTTGCCTGCTGGACCAGCAGCAGTTCCACGATCCCCACGGCGACGCCGAACGCATGGGCATTTCCTCCGCCGCGTGGCCGCTGTTCGGCATGCTGTGGCCGTCCGGCGCGCTGCTGGCCGAACGCATCGCCGCGCGGCCGGTGGACCCGGCCGAGCGCATCCTCGAGATCGGCTGCGGCACGGCGCTGGCCAGCCTGGTCGCGCACCGCCGCGGCGCCGACGTGACTGCCAGCGACTGCCACCCGATGGCCGGCCCCTTCCTGGCGGAGAACGCGCGCATCAACGGCCTCGCGCCGATGAAATACCGGCACGGCCACTGGGGCGCGGCCGACGGCAGCGACCCGAGCCTGGCAGGCGTGCAGAACGTGGCGGGCGACTTCGACCTGATCATCGGCAGCGACCTGCTCTACGAGCGCGACACCGACGGCAGGCTCGCGCGCTACATCGACAGCCACGCCAGCGCGGCCGCGGAGGTCTGGATCGTCGACCCCGACCGCGGCAACCGCCCGGCCTTCAACCGGTGGATGGCGGCGCTCGGTTTCTCGCTGGCGGAGCAGCGGCTGGACCGTCCCGCCGGCACCGACCAGGACGCCTACAAGGGACGCCTGCTGGTGTACACGCGGATGGCGCGGCCGGGCATCGTGGCGCAGTAGGCGGTGCGATGGTCTGGCGGGGGCTTGTGGTGGTGGCGGCAGGCGCCTGCCCTCACCCCCGCGCCGCGCGCGCCCGCGCCAGCAGCAGTTCGCGCTCGCGCGCGTTGCGGGTCATGCCGGCGGCGCGTTCGAACTCGGCGCGCGCTTGCGCGAAGCGGCCCAGCTTCGACAGCAGGTCGCCGCGCACGCTGGGCAGCAGGTGATAGTTCTCCAGCGCGGCCCCCGCGGCCAGCGCATCGACGATCTCCAGCCCGGCCGCCGGGCCGAAGGCCATGCCCACCGCCACCGCGCGGTTCAGCTCCACCACCGGCGACGGCATGACCCGCGCGAGCGCGTCGTACAGCGCGGCGATCTGCGCCCAGTCGGTCTCGGCCGCGCTCGGCGCGCGCGCGTGGCAGGCGGCCAGCGCGGCCTGCAGCGCGTAGGGGCCGAGCGCGCCGCCAAGCGCCTGCGCGCGCGCCAGCGCGTGCAGGCCGCGCCGGATCAGCAGCGGGTCCCAGCGGCCGCGGTCCTGGTCGGGCAGCAGCACCGGCCGGCCCTGCGCGTCGACGCGCGCGTGCGTGCGCGAGGCCTGTATCTCCATCAGCGCCACCAGTCCGTGCACCTCGCTTTCGTCCGGCATCAGGCCGGCCAGCGTGCGGCCCAGGCGCAGCGCTTCCTCGCACAGCGCAGGGCGCATCCAGTCGCTGCCGGCGGTGGCGGCATACCCCTCGTTGAAGATCAGGTAGATCACCTCCAGCACCGACGCCAGGCGCGCCGCGCGCGCCTGCGGCCCCGGCACCTCGAACGGCACGCGCGCCGCGCCCAGCGCGCGCTTGGCGCGCACGATGCGCTGGGCGATGGTGGGCTCCGGCGTGAGGAACGCGCGCGCGATCTCGGCGGTGGTCAGGCCACCGAGCAGGCGCAGGGTCATGGCCACGCGCGCCTCGCGCGACAGCACCGGATGGCAGGCGGTGAAGACCAGGCGCAGCAGGTCGTCGCCGATGTCGTCCTCGCGGGCCACGTCGAGCCCATCGACGAAGTCGGGCACTATGCGGGCCTCCAGCGCGTCGAGCTCATGGCCGATCTGCTCGTGCTTGCGCGCGTGCAGCGCCTGCCGGCGCAGGTGGTCCAGCGCGCGGCGCCGGGCCGTGGTCATCAGCCACGCGCCGGGGTTGTCCGGCACGCCGTTTTCCGGCCAGCGCTCCAGCGCGGCCAGCAAGGCGTCCTGCGCCAGTTCCTCGGCCAGGCCCACGTCGCGCACCACGCGCGCCACGTGGGCGATGACCCTGGCGGATTCGATGCGCCATACGGCCTCGATCGCGCGGTGCGCCGGGGGAATCGCCGTCATCCTGCCGCCCCGGGGCATTCAGGCCGGGTCCGCGGCCTGCGGCTCCATGTACACCAGCTCCCAGATATGGCCGTCCAGGTCCTCGAAGCCGTGGCCGTACATGAAACCGTGGTCCTGCGGCGCGCGCGGCGCGCGGGCGCCGGCGGCCAGCGCCTTGGCGACCAGCGCATCGACCTCGGCGCGGCTCTCGCACGACAGGCAGATCAGCACCTCGGTGCTGTGCGCGGTGTCGCACAGCGCGCGCGTGGTGAAGCTCTTGAAGAAGGCCTCGGTCAGCAGCATGGCGTGGATGTTCTCGCCGATGACCATGCAGGCCGCGTTGCCGTCGGTGAAGCGCGGGTTGAAGGTAAAGCCCAGGCCCTTGAAGAAATCCATCGCGCGCGGCAGGTCGGCCACGGCGAGGTTGACGTAGATTTGCTTGTGCATGATGTCCTCGTGGTGCTCGTGATGTGCGTTGCGCTCGTTGCGCTCGCGTCCGCTTCGGCGCCTTCAGCGCTGGCCCATGCCGAGCGCGCGGAAGCGGTCCACGGCGGGGCCGGGCGCGAAATCCTCCAGTTCATAGAGCGGACGCACCTCGATCTCGCCGTCGGCCGTCTCGCCGTGCGGCGCGGGAAAGCGGCGCGCCCACTCCATCGCTTCCTCGCGGCTGCGCACCTGGATCAGGGTGTAGCCGGCCACGAGTTCGTTGGTCTGCGCGAACGGGCCGTCCGTCACCGTGCGCCGGCCGCCGGCATGGCGGATGCGCCAGCCGGCCGCGCTGGGCTTGAGCCCGGCGCCGTCGAGCAGCACGCCGGCCCTGGCCAGTTGCTCGTGATAGGCCGCCATCGCGGCAATGAGGCTTTCCTCGGGCATCTGGCCGGCTTCGCTGGCCTGGGTGGCTTTCACCAGGATCATGAATCGCATTGCATCGCTCCTCGGGTTGACCGTCGGTCGGAAGCCGGCGGCACCGGCATTGCGGTCGGTCCTGTGACCGGCCCGGTGCCGCGGCGCATGCCGGCACGACGCGCCGCGCGCGGCAGGATCGACAGCGCGCGCGCGAAAATCCCGCGAACCCAGGGTAATTACCTAGAAGCATCCACCTCCGCCCATGCCGCCCATGCAGCCGCGTGGAGCTTCACGTAAAGCACGGCCCCACTTCGCGCACTTCCACCGTGCACCAGCTTGCGGCCGGACATTCGGCGGCGATGGCGATGGCCTCGTCCTGGCTGGCGCAGTCGAGCAGGAAATAACCGCCGACCATCTCCTTGGCCTCCGCGAACGGACCGTCGAGCAGGTCGCGGCGGCCTTCGCGCACCTGCACGCGCACGCCCCGGGCATCCGAGGTGAGCGAATTGCAGCCCAGCAGCACGCCGCGCTCGGTCAGGCGGCCGGCGAACTGCGTCATGCTTGCATAGGCCTGCCGGCCCGCCTCCTCGGTGCGCGCGGCGCGCTGGCCGACAGGTTCCACGATCAGCAGCATGTACGGCATACGGGTCTCCAGCGCATGTCGGGATTGGACAGGCCCCCATCCTGCGCGCCCCCGGTGCCGGCCGCAAGCGGCCGGCCACCTGCGCGGCCACCCTCGCTTCCTGGCCGTTAATTGCAGTGAGGATGCCGGCGGCAGGACGCGACACGACGCGGCAGGCCGGCGTGCCGGTTTTCCCTTGCGGTCCGGCGCAGGCCGCCAATAATCCTATTCGCACGTCCGGCGCAGGCTGCCCCGGGCGACTGCATCGAATCTCGAACGGGAGCACGACGATGGGCGAAATGGTGAAGATAAGCACGGCGGACGGGACCTTCGCCGCCTACCTGGCGCGGCCGGCGGCGGCGAAGGCGCCGGCGATCGTGGTGATCCAGGAGATCTTTGGCATCAACGCGGACATGCGCAAGACCTGCGACGACTTCGCCGCGCAGGGTTACGTGGCCATCTGCCCCGATCTCTACTGGCGCCAGGAGCCCGGCGTGGAACTGACCGACGCCACCCAGGCCGAGTGGGACAAGGCATTCAAGCTCTACAACGGCTTCGACGTGCCGGCGGGCGTGCGCGACATCGACGCCACCATCCGCTACACGCGCGCGCTGGACGGCGCCGGCGGCAAGGTCGGCGCGGTGGGCTTCTGCCTGGGCGGGCTGCTCGCCTTCCTCACCGCGGCGCGCACGGACGCCGATGCCGTGACGGTGTACTACGGCGTCGGCATCGACCAGTACCTCGGCGAGGCCGGCAACATCCGCCAGCCGCTGCTGATGCATATCGCGGAAGCCGACGAATTCGTGCCGCGCGAAACCTGGACGCGGATCATCGCCGCGCTGTCGCCGCGGTCCCATATCGAGATACACACCTACCCCGGCTGCTCGCATGCGTTCGCGCGCAACAACGGCGTGCATTTCGACGCGGCCTCCGCGCAGGCCGCCAACGAGCGCACCGCGGCCTTCTTCCGCGCCAACCTGTCCTGACGGTGGCGCTGTTGGCCGGCCACCGTCACCGCGGCGGCGCCTGTCGGGCGCGGCCCGCCTGTTCCGCGGCGCAAACGCGCGGCTCCCGCGCGCCAGGGCGGGCATGCGCCACAAATGCCGGCGCCGCGCCACCGGCACGGACCGTGCGTTGTCATGGTCAGGCGGGCCACACCGTTGGCCCGCCGCCAACATGACCCGTCACGGAGAACCATCATGGACACCCTCGAAATCAAGGACCTTCCCGCCGCGGAAGCGCTCGACCGCGAAGCGATGCAAGCCGTGAAAGGCGGCATCGGCAGGACCCCGGTGCAGATCGCGGCCTGGGAATTGTCGGGCAAGCCCGCCACGTGGCAGGGGCTGGTGCTCGGCGACGATGGCCAGCTGCACATGCCCACGCCGAAGTGATGCGCGCTGCGCGGCACGGGCGCAGGCGGGAAGAACGCCCGCCGCGCCCGCCGCGCCCGGCTGCGTGGCCGGCTGCGTGGCTGGATGCGGCGCGCCGGCAGGCAGGACCGACATCCCGCCGCGGTTCATCAGCGTGACCGGCCACGAACGATTGGAAGGCCGCAACGCGCGCACGCATCGGCGATGCCCTGCACCGCTGCGTCTGCCAGCGCATCGACACCCGCGACGATGCCTGCGACCACTTCGACCGCTTCGACCGCTTCGACCTCGACAACCCGCCGCACGGCAAGCTGCGCGCGGCGCCGGCAAAACACCTGTTGGAAATTCGCGCGCGACTGCTAGCATGAGAGGAAGCCGATTGCCCCGCGGCGCATCGCCGCCGCGCAGCGGATAGCACGGCGGCCCGCGCAGACATCTGCTCCGCCCGCATACGAAGGAGGCCGCCGACATGACCTGCTCCCGATCTTGGCAAAAGGCATGGCAACGGGCCACCCTGGCATGCGTGCTCGCCGGCGGCGCGCTGCTGGCGCAGGCGGGCGACATCACCGGCGCCGGCTCGACCTTCGTCTACCCGCTGCTGCTGAAATGGGCCTCGACCTACTACGCCAGGACCGGGCAGGAGGTGAACTACCAGGCCATCGGCTCGGGCAACGGCATCCGCCAGATCAAGGCCGCCAACGTTGCCTTCGGCGCCTCGGACATGCCGCTCAAGCCGGACGAGCTGCGCGCCTCGGGGCTGGTCCAGTTCCCGCTGGTGGCCGGCGGCGTGGTGCCCATCGTCAATCTCGACGGCGTGGTCCCGGGCCAGGTCCGGCTGACCGGGCAGGTGCTGGCCGACATCTACCTCGGCAAGATCGCCAGGTGGAACGATCCCGCCATCGGCGCGCTCAATCCCGGCCTCGCGCTGCCGGACCAGAAGATCCTGGTGGTACATCGCAGCGACAGTTCCGGCACCACCTTCAACTGGGCCAACTACCTGTCCGAGGTCAGCGGCGAATGGAAGCGCGGCGTGGGCGCCGGCACCACCATCAAGTGGCCGACCGGCGTGGGCGCGGTCGGCAACGAGGGCGTGGCCGCCTACATCAAGAGCGTCAAGGGCGCGATCGGCTATGCCGAGCTGACCTACGCGCTCCAGCGCAAGCTGCCCTACACCGCGCTGCGCAACAAGGACGGCGCCTACGTCGTGCCCTCGCGCGAGACGTTCAGCGCCGCGGTGGCGTCGGCGGACTGGAACCAGCAGCCGGACTTCTACCAGGTCATCACCGATCCGCCCGGCGGGCAGGCGTGGCCCATCACCGGCGTGGTGTTCGTCATCATGCCGAAGGCGCCCAGGGATGCCGCCAGCGCGAAGAACGCGCTGTCGTTCTTCCGCTGGGCGCTCAACGACGGCCAGGCCGACGCCACCGCCGAGCACTACGTGGCCCTGCCGCCGGTGCTGGTCAAGCAGATCGAGGCCTACTGGAGCGAGAACATGAAATGAGCCGGCGGGCTGCCGGCAAGACCGCGCGAAGGCGTCTGGCCCGCGCGGCTCAAGAAGGCACGGAAACAGCCGATACCGGTAAAATCAGACGCCGCCGATTCACGACGGCGCGCATACCTGATCCCGGAGTTGGCATGGAATCCCTCTCGTTCGAGTTCGTCTCAATCGAGGAAGCAAAACAGATACTGGACGGCGCGGTCCCCACGCAGGCCGAACCCGACTGGCCGACCATGCGGCGCCCCGAAAGCACCGGGACGCAGGTCCTCACCGACACCGCGCTCAAATGGCTGGCCTCGCTGCCGCCCGACGCGCGGCCGCTGGAACTGTGCCGCGGCTACGCCCGCATCGGCAACCAGATGGCCGCGCTCGCGGCCAGCCCCGCCGTGCTGTCGGCCTACCTCACCGACCTGCTGATCGACCGGCGCGGCGGCCGCCAGGGCTTTCCCGGCGGCATCGCGCTCGAACTGAGCCGCCTGCAGGAACACCTGCTGCGCACCATACAGCCCTGAACCAGCGCCGCCCGCGGTGCCGCCGGCGCGGCGGCACCGGCACGGCAGCGCTAGCGCGTCTTCGCCGGCGCGCAGTCCTCGACCATGCCGCGCACGCGGCCGCCACTGAGCAGCGGATGCCATTCGTCCGCGCTGCGGATCTCCACTTCCGTGCCTTCCCCGCCCCGGCGCAGGCTGACCAGGTGGTAATACCTGTACTCGGAATTGTCGGTACTGCCGATGCGGATATCCACCCTGCCCGGCTCGGGATACGACACCACGTTGGCGTCATCGCCCAGCCGGCCCTTCAGGCACGCCACCAGCGCGGCCGGGCTGGCCGCCGAGTGCACGCGCACCGGCTCCCTCGCCTGGATGGACTCCGGACTGACGCCGCTGGCGCATCCCGCGAGCCATGAAACCGCCAGCGCCAGCGCGGCGGACAGCAATACGCGTCGGTGGGACATTTTCTCTCCTTTGGCAAAAAACGGTGGCCGCATGTTACCGCAATCGGCTTGGGAGGCTGTCGGTGTGGGAAGGCGGACGATCGGACCAACCAATACACATGAGCGGACACTTTCGATTCCCGTACGTGGAAGCCTGGCTATGACGCCGCCCTACAGCCTTCTTCCGGCAATCGCGTCGACGTCGGTCCTTGATTCGAAGAATCCCCTGAGAGTCCTTATTTTTGGAATTTGTCAGATTTACTCTTCACACCGATTCCAGTCAAATGGCCAGCCATAGCGAGCGGGCGCGCTACCAAAGCCAGCATATACATATGTTCCTAAAGCCGGACTATCTGGAATCTACCCATGAGCCATCTGGAATACGAGATCGACAGCAACCAGCGCCTGAGGCAAGCATTCGAAGATCTGCTGAGAGAAAGATCCGCCTTCTCCCTGCCCGAAACCTCCTTGACGCCGCGTGAAATCGTCAAGATGCTGGAACTCGACGAGATGGATCGGCGGATCCAGAACCGCAGGGCACGGTTGTTCTTCGACGGCAAGCACCTGAAGTGGGTCGAGGGTCGAAATATGAGATTCTGGCCAGCGACCTCAGGAAAACAAGGCCATACCGCACCGATCCATCAGACGAAAAAAGATGTGGGGCCAATCCCCGAAGGAAAATATACGGCCCTGCAACGGGACTTCCAGCGCTGGGAAGACACCGGGATATTCAATCGAGCCGCTTGCCTGCTCAACATCATCAAGATCAAGGCCGGAAGATGGCCAGGCTGTACGATGGCCTGGGGCACCCGGCGCGTAGGTCTGCTGCCATACCCCGGGACTGAGGTCTACGGACGCAGCAATTTTACAATTCATGGCGGCTGGTTCCCGGGTTCCATTGGATGCATCGATCTTACGAATTCGATGGAAGCGTTTGCCAAAGAGTTTTTATATTATGCGAAAGACATGGAACTGGAAGTTCGCTATTAAGATAGCGGCGGCAATCATGCCCGGTCTGATCGCCGCGCTGATGCCAATCGACTTCTGGAATGCCTGGACTGCACCGGAAGCGTATCCGTTTGACGCCGCCGGACCCGCCGCCGCCATGTGGGCATACCAATCGCAGGCGCATTATCTGGTCTCGGTCGCCGCGCTGTGGGCGAGCAGCGTGCTGGCACTCTGCGCGTTGTTTGCCACAAGACATGGGTGGCGTCTTCGCTGGCTGTGCGCCATGCCCTTTCTTGCCGTCTGGGCGTTCTGGGTGCTGGACGGGTCTCGGCTGGCCTGACGCCAACGAAGCGGGTCGCGCAAAAAAAAACGGCCCGGAGAGCGACAACTCTCCGGGCCATTGCTTGCATCGTCACTGTAATAGATGGTGCGGCTGGCAGGATTCGAACCCACGACCCCTTGGTTCGTAGCCTTGATAGCTCATCTAACCACCTGATTTAATTGAAAAATTCGGCGACGCACGCTACCAATCTTGTGCCGTCCTGCACAATTTCGTACTTGTCAGTTACCCAGAAGTCCCCATGCCGGCCAGGGCCAGGCTCGCCGGCGGAATCCGCGATTTCGCTACCGGCATGCCGCGGCGGCCGCCCGCAGCCTGACCTCATACCCCACCCGCAGCGCCAGCTCGGCCAGTGCCGCCCGGTACCACTCGAAGTCGCTGGCCGTCTCCGGCACCTGCGCCAACGGCCAGTCCGGCTCTGGGATCTCCGGCGCCTGGCACGGCACCGCGATAGGCACCTTCACCTCCACCGGTTTTTCGATCACCGCTGGCGCGGCCGCGCATCCGGCCAGCAGCAAGCACAGCATCAGCGCACGGATCATGGCTGGCCCCTGACGAACGTCTGCCGCAGCCCGTGCAGCGATACGCACTGGTCCACCCCTGGCGCCTGCGCCTGTATGCGGCCAGCCAACAGGCCGTATTTCGACTGCTTCACCTGGGCATCGGCATCCGCCTTGGCCGCCTGATACTGTCGCAGCTTGGCCTGCGCTTGCAGGTCTGCCACCGCGGCGTTCTGGGTGGCCACCGAGCCGGCTAGCGTCTTGTTGGTTTCCGTGGCCTTACCCAGATCGGTCTTTGCCTGCACGAGCTCGGCGCGCGCTGCGTCCCGCTCGCCGCGGTAGATCCACACCGACCCGCCGGCCAGCGCCAGGACGACCAGCACGGCGAAGACGGCAATGCGCTGCGGCGTGGCGAAGATGGCTTTGATGATGTCGATCATGCCTTGACCCCCAGCGCCGCCTTCGCGCGCGCCCAGAACTGCTGCCGATCGGCCAGCCCGTTCGTGCTGCCGTTGATGGCCCGCGTGAGGCCGATGAAGTCCCCGGCATCCACGAATCGGTCCAGCCCGTGCGCCTGCCAGTACCAGCCAGCCGAGGCGGCGGCCGCATCCGGCTGCTCGAGCAGCGCCGGCATGGAGAGCAGATCCAGGTGCAACCCCAGCCCGCACAGCAGGTAGTTCTTGCGCCCGGTGATCTGGATCAGCCCACGGCCCATGAACCGCTTGCCGTCGCCCGGCTGCGTATTGCCGAGGTCGGCCCTACCCTCGTAGCGCATCTGCGTGGGCGTCGGGCCCCAGATCTCGCGCGTGTAGATCAGTTGCCCCGACTCGTGCGCGACCTGGGCGAGCCACGCGGCCACGCGCGCCGGCGTGTCGATGCCGAAGCGCTGGGCGGCATCACCGAGCGGCAGCGCGAACACGTCCGCCCGCCGGCCGGCACCGGGCATGATGGCGTGGAGGATAGCGGGCGTGATCATTGCGTGAACTCCTTCCGCACCTCGTCCACCACCTCCAGCGCATCCTTGTCGCGCCGGCGCTCAATGAAGTTGAACAGCCAGCGCACCACCGCCCAGCCTGGCAACCCACAGGCAAAGACCAGGCCGAACAGCGCCACCAGACCGATGTAATCGACCGTCCAGCCGTGCAACCCGAAGTGCTGGACCACCGCCGCTCCGCCGCCCACGCTCGACACCACCGTCGAGATGAGCGCGACGGCCCATTCTCCCGTGCTGCGCGGCCGCATCATGAGCATGACCACAAACGCGGCCAGCCCGCTCGCGCCGGCTGCTACGCCAGCGACGCCGCCCACCGCCTTGAAGGCGGCCGCACCGCCCGCTGCTGCCGCGGCACCGCCGCTGATTGGTTCAGACATGTAGTTCCCCGAAAATGAAAAAGCCCGCTCGAGGCGGGCAAAAAAAAGCCGCCTCGATGGGCGGTGACACGTTGGAGGCCTGGTGGCCAGAGCTACAGCAGCGATACGTCGACCAGCACCACCTGCGGAGCGCGACCCGATTCGATCTGCAAGCCATTGCCGTCGCCCTGGTCCCAAATGCCTTTGGTAGCGTAGCCCTGCAGCCGCAGGCCTCCGCCTGTCGCCGTGGTGTACACATGGTCCGCCACAAAGATCACGTCCGAGCCGGGGATGCTGTAGATCCCCATGCGCGTATAGGAGACGCATGCGGCGTAGGCTCCGGCTGGCAGCGGGTTCGATTCCCATGTCTGGTTGTAGCCAGGCGCACCGCCAGGCGGCGACAGCACGCCAACGATCTTCATGTAGTTCATGTTCGAATCGAACGCGAGCGTGCCGTCCTGCTTGTAGACCTGCAGGCCGAAATTGCTGCCAATGGGCACCGGCTCATCGAACACGTATGCCGTGACGGTAGCGCCCGGCGTGCCGTTGAGCGTGAGCGTCCAGGATGTGCCGTTGTTGACCGAGCCAAGCAGAGCCACCGGGCTGGAAGAGCGCACGCAGACCATCGGCAGCGTGGCGTTGAAGCTGTAGGAGCCCCGCCCATTTGCGCCCAGCGTGATGACGGCCTTCTGCCGGAAAGCGAGGTTGGAATAGGACTCCGTGATCTGGACGAAGCCATGTTCACCGTACACCGTCAAGCCAGCCGGCATTTCCCCCTCCCCATCACCACCATCAGAACACCCCGAAAACAAGCACACTGTTAGCGCGCTGAGCACCAACAGCAGCGGACCACGCCGGAAAGGCCCAACGAATCGTGCCACCGACAATCGTGACCTCCGCGATTGCCAGTGGCGAGTCGCCCGGGCCAGGGATTGAACCCAACGGAATAACATTGCAAAACGCCTGACCATTTGTCAGCTCCTGATGTGAAATGGAACCATCGATGGTTCCGGTGGAGACGCTGCCCAGCACACGCCCGACACGATCATTTGTACTGAAGGTGCGAACGCCGGCGGCGTTGTAGATTTCCAGACCGACCGGCATTACCAGATCCCCAAACGAACAGCCAACTGCCCGTTGGGCCAGTAGATCTGCGTGAGCATGTTGGTATCCACGCGCCTCCCTCCCTCGCCCGTGCCGTTGTTTTCGTAGGTGCCCGCCTTGTTCAGGCGCCACCCCGTTTGACCAGCCACGAAGTTGTCCGACTGGATGACATCGCCGATCATGAGATTCGTGATCCAGCCCTTTCCGATCAATGCCTGGCTGATGAAGGTCTGGCCACCTTCGATGACGAACGGCGTGGTCACATTGCCGTTGACGAGGTTGATCAGGCCGAAGCGGTCGGCCTGGAAAAGCACCTGTGACTGGACGGCCCCGGTCTCGTTGCTGATCCCAATCGCCATCCCGGCGCCGTAGTACTTCCCGTCCTCAGTCACCCCCACCTTGATGGTGTAGCTGGCCGAGATCTTCCCATCGAGCGCGACCATGGCCGACGCCGTGGTCTGCACCAGCGCCGTGTTCTCGCCGATCTGGGCCTGCAGCGTCGTCTGCTGCTGCGCCAGCGCCATATCGCCTTCCTGCTGCAGCGACTGGATGGACTGGATGCCGGCAAAGATCTGGACCGAACCGGCATAGTCATCCTCCGACCCCGCGAACGGCGGCGCAAACGACTGGATCTCCGAGAGCAGGTCCTGCGCCAGCTGCGTCTTGCCGATCTGGCCAGCCAGGTAGTCGAGGATCTGGTCGGCGTCCGCACTGGCCTGACCCGCAACACCGATGCCCGCGGGATACCAGGCGCCGATATTTCCGCTCTTGTCGACCAGGCGCGCCCAGAAGTACAGGCGCGCCCCGGCCGAGAGCCCCATCAGCGTGTGGGTGTTTTGCGGGAAAGCAAAGTCACCCAGCTTGATCGCGTCGTCCCGGCTGTTGGTCTGGCCGTACCAGATCTCTGTGCGCTCCACGTCCAGCGGGCCGGTGGGGAAGCCCCAATCCAGCCGGACGCCAAAGATCAGGCCGGTGGCCACCAGCGAGCTCACCACCGGCGGCGGCGAGGTTTTGCCCTGCAGCGCCGTCTCGACCGAGTAGGCCGGGATCGATTTCACATCCAGCGCGTTCACCGCGCGCACGCGGGCCAGGTAGGTGCCGGCATAGATGCCGCGAACCTCGACGCTGCAGGATCCCGTGCGCGGCAAGCTCACCCATTCGCTGTTGTCGCGGCGCCAGTCCACGTCGTAGGCAACCGCCTTGTCCGCGGCCGTCCACTGGATCACCATCGTGGTCGAGGCGATGCCCTGGTCGATCACCGAATAGGTGTCGAAGCCGACGTTGGTCGGCGGCGGCTGCACCGATGGCGGGATGACCGTCACCGGTCGCGTCTCGATGCGCGTGCCGTTGTCGATGTTGGCGTACTTGCCGGGCTCGTGGTGCAGCGCGCTGATCTCGCACGTGATGCCGTCGGACTCGCTGACGTCCAGGATGCGGAATAGCTGCGTCTTCAGCGTCGCGCTCTCGATCGCCCACACTGCCTCCGGCTGGACAGGCTCGCTCCAGTCGTCCGACACCGTGAGCGCATCACCATCGACCGCGGAGACCGTGCGGGTCTGCGCCACGCCCGATGGCAGGATAACGGTCAAGGTGTCGCCGGCGGCGGCCTGGTCCACCTTGTCGAGCGTGACAGTGCGCCCGGCGGCAGCGCGAACACGGCCGCCAATGCGCCGGCCAGCCCGCGCGGGATCGGCAATCCGCACAATCGAGCCGGGCGCTACCAGGGCCGCATCCAGTCCCACCTTGAACGTGACCGTCTCGGTTTCGAGCCGGCTCGTCAGCAGGATCCACTTCCCAGCCCGATTCGCCTGGGCCTGCGACGTGCAACCAAATGCCGTCACCTCGGTCTGCTGGACGCCGTAGCGCGCGATGCCGTCCTGGTCCTCGACGTACTCGACCTTGGCCCGGTACTGATCCGCCGGATCGTTCCACGAGACCAGCGCCACCGTTTTGCGCGCCTTCAGCCCACTACCGGCATAGGAAAACTTGCCGTCCTCCACGTTGGCCGCGGTGAAGGTGTACACCGGGTCCTGCGGCATGTCGGCACACGCCACCACCACGCCCGACGCCCAGTAAGCCATGCCACGGAAGATCGAGGCCAAGTCCTGCAGCACCTTGTAGGCGTCCGCACGCGATTGCAGGTAGCAGTTGCAGGTGAAGCGCGGCTCCTGGCCGCCCCTGCCATCCGGCACCAGCTGGTCGCAGTACTGGCCGATCTGGTAAAGCGACCACTTGTCGATCATGGCGGCATTGACGCGATGGCCCAGGCCATAGCGCTGATGCAGCACCAGATCGTAAAACACCCATGCCGGGTTGTTGCAGTAGGCAGTCTGGAACGTGCCGTCCCACACCCCGGTATACGTGCACGTCGCTGGGTCGTAGTTCGAGGGCACCCGGATAATGCGGCCGAAAAGCTCGAATGACCGTGCCGGCACGCTGTTGAACTGGCGCGCGTCCACCCGCAGTCCCACCAGGGCGCTGTTGGGGTAGCGCAGCTTGGCGTCGATCACCTCGGTGATGGACTCCACGACGGTGGTGTCCGCGATCGTGTTGCTGTTCGCCTCCGGCGTGACGCGGCGCACGCGCACCGCCCAGCCCGTCGCAGCATGCGGCAAATCAACGCGATGGGAGCGCTCGTATTTGTTGGTCGTCTTGCCATCGAAGGCGGCGGACAGCACCTGCTGATAGGAGCCCCCATCGGTCGCCAGGTCAATGGCATATTCGACGCGGTATCCGGTGATATCGCCGTTGCTGGTGTTAGCCTGCGAGAGCGCCGGCACAGAAAGACGGATGCGAATGGCCGACAGCTGCGTGTTCGTCACCGCTCGCGACCACGGCACCGCCGTGGTCAGCGTGACACCGATCGAGGTTTCGTTCTCGACCGACGGAAAACCCGCGATGTAGTCCTGGTCTTGCGTGCCCAGCCGCACATCAACGGACACGTTCTGGAAGTTGCTCGAGCCGTCAGCATTCACCAGCGGCGTGCCGTCGAGAAATATGCTCTGCAGCCCATTCACTGGACCGCCGATTTCGCCCTCGGATACCAGGTCCAGGACGCGCGCGTATGCGATGGAGTGAAGGCTGTCGGGGCTTTCCGTGGGCGCGCTGCCCCCACCCCCATCCTTGCCGCCGCCGTAGCCAATGATGTCGCGCATGCGTCGTGCTCACAAAAGAAAAAGCCCCGCGCGCGGCGGGGCTTCGTGTGCGGAAAATGGCGTGATGCCTATGTCTGGTCCTCGGCGTAGATGCCGGCCGAGATCACCGCACTGCCGACGATCATGCGACCGTAGAGCAGCGGCACCGGGTTGCCTTGGGCGGTGGTATTCACCGGGCCGTTGAAGTTGTAGCTGGCACCGTTGTCGGGGCCGTCCTTGGCGGAGAGGCCGCGCTGCTGGGGCGAGAGCATCTGGACGACGCCACCCAATGCCAGCGCCGCGCCCAGCTTCATGAGGGGCGCGCCCAGGCCTCCACCGTAGACGCTGATCAATGCACCCACCACGATGAGGGCAGCGCCGAGAATCGTCTGGAACAGGCCGGCCCGCTTCGATCCCTGCAGGACAGGCGCGATGCGGATGTCATCCCGCCCAGGAGGCAGCTCTATCTCATCTGCCTTCAGATTGCGCCTGCCCGCGAACACGGCATAGGTGATGCCACGCGCCCCGCTGGACGTGAGCTCCTCCCTGAACCCGGGCAACTGGACGCACAGCGCGCGTATGGCCTCCGCTGGGGTGGCCACCATGAACCGGAACACGCGCCCAAAGCGGGCCCCCAGCTTGCCGTAGAGGCGGATCGTTCTCAGTTTCTCGCTCATCCTTGATACCTCAGTACACAGCGCGTGATCTCCTGCCAGTAGCCGCCGTAGACATCGCGCGAGGACAGCCGGCCGTGCAGGTGGTGCAGCATCAGCCCGTCGCCAAGGTAGACCGCGGCATGATTTGCCACCTTGGCGCGCAGCTGCATCAGGATCACGTCACCAGGCCGTTCCGGCTGATCCTGCGAGATCCGCTCGAAGCCCGCTTCGGCGTAGTGCTGCAGGTACAGGTCCTCGCCCTGGTTCCACCACTCGTCGTGCCGCGGGAAGTCCTTCAGCACAATGCCGCGCTCGCGCTGGTACCAGTCACGCACCAGCGTGTAGCAGTCCAGCACGCCATGAGCGAACGTGCGCCCCACCAGCGGTGCCTGGTAGCCGCTGGGCTGGATGGTCCGCAGGTCGTCGGCCGGCCAGGACAGGATGTGCCACGAGAGGCCAGAGGCCTCGCAGCTGACTAGATCCGCCTCACTCGGCGCCGCCGGGTAGTCGGGATGGCTGTGGACCACCGCCACCACCTCGCCCAGATCCTCCGCCGCGGCATAGTCCTCGGCCGGCAAGATAAAGTGCTCGGTGCCGCTGGCCGAATTTCGACAGGGCACGTAGCGCTCGCGGCCCCTCACCACCACCACCAGGCCGCAGGCCTCGCGGGGATAGTCACGCGCGGCATGCACCCGGATGGCCTCGATCGTTGCCCTCTCCATGTCAACTCCGAAGCAAGTCGGCCGCCGGAAACGAGCCGAACGGCAACGGGTTGTTTTCGCCGAATCGGCATTTGCAGGACGTGAGGCGGCCGCCACAACGGTCCAGCGTCGGGTCTCCCACCGGGTTGTCGTCGCGATCGAAGTAGGCGGCGCCCGTGTACCCGCAATAGGGGCCGCGGTATCCACCGATCGTCAACCAGGTGCAGACGTTGGCGACGATCTGCCGGCGCGGCAACTGCTCCCCGTTGAAGTCCAGCGCGGTCGACAGCTCGAATGCCACCGTCTCGCTCGTCTCGGCCGTTTTCTGCTCGATGTACCAGAGCTCCGGCGGGAGTTCCTCGTCGGGATCGGCTTCCGCATTCCCGCCCGGGAAATTGACCGAGTCGAGATAGCGCCCGAGCGTGCGCCGGCGCGTCACCTTGACCCCCACCAGGTCCTGCAGGAAGAGACACAGCGCCGAGATGCTGCCGTCGACGTTGCCGACCGTCAGCGTCGGGGCGGGCTGCTGGCCGTCGCCGGTGCGCGCGAAGCCCTCCGCCTGGATCGGCCAGCCGGAGTACTCCAGGCCCTGCCACCAGATCGATCCGGCCTGCGTATAGCCATGAAAGCGCAGCACATCGCCGCCCTGGTCGGTGGCGTCTAGCTCGAATAGCTCCACCAATGCACCGGGCTCAAGGCCTTGAATATCGCAGGTGATGCTCATTGGGCCTCCAATGCCTCAATGCGTGCCACGGCCTGATCATGCTTGTCAGCCAACTCGTTGATGGCCTGAACCAGCAGGCCGACCATATTGCCGTACATGACAGCAAGATTCCCAGACACCGGATCGGGCGCCTTGACCAGCTCCGGGCATACTGTCTGCACCTCTTGAGCTATCACCCCGATCTCGGGGTCGCTGAGCTTTGGGGGCAACTCGGGACCACCGCTCTCATCGAATTTCACCACCGATGGCAGCATGCGCTGGTATGTCACCCCACGTATGCTGCGCACCTTGGATAGCGCCCCCTCCAACGTGCGGATATTCGCCTTGATTCTCACATCTGAGCCTTGTGAGAGAGTGCCGCTCAACGCCAGATTCCCCCCGCCTGACAGCACCGCTCGCGTGCCGACCCATGACGCCGTACCATCCGAATTCGCGAAGACGAGATCGCCCGACGACAGCAGGTATGTCATGCATGCTGTCTGCGCTGGAATCAGATACTCATAGCCCGGTTGGAACCCATGGCTTTGATAAATGGTGCCCAAGGAGCGCGTGAATGCACCGTCGCCACGCAGGAATGTGCCGCCCCCCATACCGGGGTTCTTCGCGAGCTTCCCATTCAGACCATTGTCAACGTACGTCTTGTCGGCCTTTGCAGCGAGCCCGTCGTCTACGTACTCCTGGTCCACCTTGTCCTGCATGCTCGCCCGGAGTGCCGCATCCACGTCAAGCACGTCACTGCCATCGGTGCGCAGCACAGCATCGCCACCCCGCTCGATGACGACACCCTCGCCGCCCTGTGTGCGAAACTTCACGGTATAGGCGCCAACCGTGCTGTTACGCACAATCCAGGACTGCACCGGCTCCGCCGGCACAGCAACCTCGCGATTCCCCGTGATCTCGCCGGTCAGCTCAATCACCCCATACAGCACCTCCTCGGCCGTCAGGCTGACCAAGCCGGCACCGCCGCCGATGTCCTTGCTGAGCCGCCCTTGCGCGCGCGCGTATAGCTCATCGAAGTTCGCCTTCGTCTTCGTGAAGGCAGTCCGCGACGTATCGCCGTCGGACGCGCCAGGCGGCGTGCCAAGATCGATTACCTGTTTTGCCATAGATCAAGGCCTGAAGGCCTGCTCGAAGGTTGCGGTAAGGCTGTACACGCCAGCAGCCTCAACCGCCGGCGTGTACTTGGCCACCTGATAGAGACCTTGCTGGCCGAGCGGCGGCGTCCAGTAGAACGAGGTCGCGCCGGCGTGCTGGTCGATGAAATCCTGGATCGCAAGGATCCGCTCCCGAGAGCCGACGAACTTCATCGGCCAGGACTGGACTTTGTTGTTGATGCCGTCGGCGACGACCTGTTTGTAGCCATCGCCGAATTGCGCGGACCGGACGCGCAGGGTGACATCTCCCTGCGCGCTCGGGCCCGCAGCCTGCCAGGTGAAGGTTTCGGTTGCCATCTATGCCTGCCCGTTCCTCATCTTCCAAAGAACACCGCCTTGCCGCTGTTCGCGCGCGAGCCGCTCCGAAACCGCGGCGTTCACCATCGCGCCGATCTGCTTGCCCACCGCCTCGTCGCCGCCAGTCACCTGCGCCTGGCTGGAGCCGTCCGCCAGGTTGACCTGCGTGCTGACGTAGATGTCGCCACCGCCCAGCGCGTGGTTGGGCATGATCGAGCCGGGCTGGCTCGGCACGAACAGTTCGCGCCCCGCCTCACCGACCAGGTAAGGCTGGCCAGCGACCACCGGACCGCCCGCCGCGCGCGCCGGCAAGCTGAAAATGCCGGCGCCATAGCCGCCGGACACCGAGCCCGCCGTACCGAAGTAGTCGCCGGCCAGCGGCGTGGCCAGAGATGACGAAGCGCCGGCAGCCGCACTGGCCGCGCCACCGAAGGCCCCCGCTCCGGCGCCCAGATCACCACCACCGAGCAGGCCGCCCACCAAGCTGACACCCATCTGGAAGAGCCCAGAAATGGCCGCGCGCGCCTGGATGCGGGCGAGATCTGCGATCACCGATTTGGCAAAGTCACCGAATGACGCCTTGCCGGTCGTCGCGAAGGCAACGAGCGAGTTCTCCATGCCCTGGAAGGCATTGCCAAACAACCGGCCGGTCTGGTCGGCCACGTTGGCGGCGGAGTCCTGATAATCGGCAAACGCCGCCTTCGCACCATTGCTCCAGTCGGCTCGCTTCTCGTTGAGCTGGTCGTAGTACAGCCCGAGCTGCTCGAGCGCCGCGCGCTCGCCTTGATTGACCTTATCCAGCTCGTCCTGGAAGAGCGGCGTACCGAGTTGCCCCCGGTCCGTCATGCTCTTGATCCAGTCGGTGCGCGTGCGGGCAAACTCACGGTAGATGCTCTTGGCGGCATTCACCTGCTCGAGCGCACGGCCGCCCATCCCGAAGGCATCCAACTGGCGCGAGTACTGATCGCCGCGCGACTGCTCGCCCTCGCGGATTCGCACGTCGATGCCGGCGGCCTGCACGCGGGCCTGTTCGGCAAGCCGCGCCTGCTTTTCGGTCTCCTTGGTCTGCGCCTTCTTCTTCTCCAGCTCGGCATCGGCAGCGATGTTCAGGGCGAGCTGGGCGCGAATCTCATCTTGCCGCGCAAGCAGGCTCTTCTGGTCTGCCGTCAGGACCTTCTTGGTCTTGATGTCGGCCAGCTGCTGATTGAACTCGGCGAGCTGCTTCTCGGCCGCCGTAAGCTTGTCGGTGTCGGCCAGCTGCGCCTGCACGGCGGCGCCGGCCTGCTTGAGCTGGTCGAGGTAGCGGGTGGCGTAGTCCTCGGTGTAGGCCTTGCCCTTGGGCGCTGCCTTGTCCTTGTATTTCTCCTCGATGGCGGCGGCACGCTTGGCGTATTCGTCGGCGGCGAGCCCGACCTTGTCGGAATCGGCCTTGAGCTGCTTGAGCTCGTCGGCCCGCTGCTGCGCGCGCGATCGCGTGGCCTTTTCCTGCGCATCGAGACGCTGGCGCGCCTCCATCGTCTCCTGATCGCCCCGACGCTGGCGGCCTTCCTCTGCGGCCTTGTCGGCCTTGGCCTGCAGATCCTGCTCCTGGGACTGCAGCGCCTTCAGGCGTGCCAGCGCGCCGACTCGGCGACGATCACCGTTGCCGGTGGCCGCGCCGCCGGCGGTCGAGTCGAACCCGGTCGGCTGGCCCATCTTCTCCAGCTCGGACTGCACCGCAGCGATGTTCTTGCGAACGTCGGCGAGGGTGTCCGGCCGGCCCAGGCCCAGCATGTAGTCCCACGCGCCCTTGGCAGCCCTGGCCACGGAATTCCAGCCGCGCTCCATCAAGCCAAGGTTCTGCAGCACCTGGTTCGCGCGCTGGGTCATGGCCTCGGCATAGGTACGCTGCGCCAGCGCCGCCGCCTGATCCTTGTCACCCTGCTCCTCCAGCGCCTTGATCTGCTGGAAGACCGAATCGGTCAGGTAGTGATATTGCTCATTGAGCTTGAGCGACGCCTTGACCGGCTCGTCACCCAACTCGTTGAAATGTCCAACCGTTTCCTTGACCGATACGCCGACCTTGGCCAGCGTCACGGTGGCGGTCCCCACCATCTGCAGCTGGTCGGCCGCGACCTTGCCGGACGCGGCGAGGTCATTGAGGACTTCGGCGGCGGCGCCTTGTGTACCAATCGTCCGCGAGATCTCCCCCGACATGGCCACCAGCTGGTTCGCGCTGACGCCGGCATAGTTCCCCGTCAGGGTCAGCGACTTCTGGAAAGCCGTCTGCTCCGCCGCTCCCTGATGCGCCGCCAACGCCAATGCGCCGAAGGCACCAACAGCCAGCGTCGCCGGCGTCACCAGGCCAGCGATATATCCGCCCAGCGCCTTCGCCGCAGGTCCGATGCCGCCGAACATGTCCTTGAGCTGGCCACCCTGCTGCGTGATCACGAGTAGCGGACTTCCGCCGCCGGCGAGCTGCGTCACGATGTCGGTGAACTGCGCCGGCACACCGCGCAGCGCCGCGGCCGTCTGTGCGGCCGATACACCCGTCTTCCCAAGCGCGGCCTCCGTCTCGCGGATCTTATTGATCAGCGGTTCGGCCTGCTGTGTGACGCCGAGTTGCGCTGCCCGATAGGCTAGCCACTCGGATCGGGATTTGCCGACTTGATCCGATTCCCGCTGCAGGTTCGTGAGGAAGCGCTTCGTTGACGCATCGACCTTCCCCGCCGCACCGTCGGCCGATACCCCAACCTTGTTGAAGCTGTCGGCGGTCGACCTGCCCGCATCAGTGACCGCCGATTCGAACTGCTTGACCGACTTGGTCCCTTCTTGCATGCCGGCCTTGACGCCCGAAACGTCGGCACCCACCTGCAGCGTGGCCTTGCCAACGACCTCGCTTCCACCTTGACCGGCGCCCGCACCGCCGGCGGCACCATCCGCCATATCAGCCCCCGTTCATCGCCGCCAGCGCAGCGTTTTCCATGATGCGGATGCTCTCCAGCACCTCATCCCACTGATCCCGCGACACCCGTGCCGTCTCCAGCACGAACGGCAGCACGTTGTAGTCCAGCCCGATTGGCCCACCGAAGCCCATCCGCCATTGCGTGGCTGCCCGGCAGAACACACCGAAGGCCACAGCGTTTTCCGGCCAGAGGTCGATCTCCGGCCGCAGATAGTCATCGGCAGTGAGCCCGAACGCGGCGAGCTGCTTCAGGTCGGGCGGACGCCAGTACAGCGCGCGCGCCGCGGCGATCAGTTTCCCCGGCGCGCGCCGCCCAGCGAGTCGAAATAGCCCTCGTGGATCGCCCGGGCAGCAAACGGGTAGTTGGCCAGCAGATCGGCGAAAGTCTCCTCGGAGAACGGCGTGTCGACATCCCGCCAACCCTCCACCACCTCCAGCAGGTGCTTGGCAAATGCCTGCGTACTGGACTGCAGGCCATCAGCGGACAGATCTGCCGCCCGGCGGTAGTAGTCGTCGGCCTCTGCGGCCGTCTTGTGCTTGAACACCAGCTTGAGCGCCTTCGGCCCTTCCCCGGGGACGTGCACCTTCGCTTCTCCGACGAAGGTCGGATTCGGCTTTACCTTGAAGCTCATGCCTGGTCTCCCGAGTAGCGCGTGGGCTCGCCATCGAGCGAAAGCGTCACATTGAGCGCCATCGCTTGATTCTTGGTCAGTGACGGCACCTTCGAGAACGACACATAGGCGCGGTAGTACGTGCGCGCACCGCTGGGCAGTTGCAGCCAGATCGGCCGGGGCGTCCGCTCTGCATCGGCCTGGTCCAACACGGCATAGTGCGGCTTGGTGTCATCGTCCGCCACCTGGAGCGTCGCCGAGCGCGCGTTGCGAACCGTCGGCTGCTGGCGCTCGGCGTCCGTGTCCTCCAGGAACTGGTAGGTGTAGAACTGCTGTTCCCCGCCGCTCATGTTGGCATCCAGCACCTGCGTGATCGGCTCCCAGGTCTGCACCTTGCGCACGCTGCCGATACCGGCGCCGGCCGGGAAGCGCTTAAGATTGGTCGTGTCGATACCCTCCAGCGCGAAGGTGCCGGCATCGCTGTCAATGACGCGCGCCACGCGGCCATTGAGCGACGGCCAGCCGGAAACGATCTCAACGATGTCGCCGTCGGCCAGGGGATGGGCCGCCGCGGTGGCCACGGCCGGCTTGGCATTGCTCAGCGCCGTGATGATGACGGCCGCGCCCATTGCAGACGCGACGGAATAAACTGCCCCGTTGGGCAAACTCACAGACATATGTGACTCCTGAAAAAGAAGAGGCCCGCGCGCGGCGGGCCTGTGGATGTGTCGCTCCGAAACCGGGGCGTTATGCGTCGAACCAGATGGAAAAATCCTGCTGCGCACCGTAGAGCTTGGTTTCCGGCTCGTAGCGTGCGAGCACCCCGGTCATGATCGTGGCCAGTAGCGCGGGGTGGAGGCACATGATCTTGCGGGCCTCGCGCATGAGCTGGCTGGCCTGCTCCCTGTCGTCCGACCAGATGTTCAGTTGGAAGCGGCCGTTTTCCTTGTCCGGCACGCCGGCAAGGAAATTGAGCGGCTGGCCACCGATCTGCTGATAGGTGGAAAACGGCAAGCCAACATCGGGTGGTGCCACGTCTGGAAAAATCCGGTCGCCGAACAGGCCTGACAGCGCCTGCCGCAAATCCGCCTCAATCGCCATGCAACGCCCCCACTACAGTTACCTCATTGCCGAAATCGTCCACCACGGTGCGCGTCAGGACCTCCTGCATCTTTTCGATGGCGCGCTGCTGCATGGCCTCGACGGCCGCCGGCGCGCGGTCGAACGAGCCGCGAATGAACGGCACCGCCGGTACCCATTTGATGCGACGTGGAGGCCCCGTGTTGCCGCGCCCGAGTTTTCCGCGGACGAGCCAATGGCCGTTCTCCAGCAAATGCCCATGAGGCGCCTTGGATGCGTTCCAGCTGATCTCATAGATCTTGTGCAAGTCGCTGGACTGGTCTTCCGAGAAGACATGGTAGATCGCATCGCGCAGCTGGCCAGGCTTCACCTCCACCCCGTTCTTGCGAGTGAATGCGCCCCCTTGGTAGACGGGCGCCCGGATCCGCGCTTCCTCGTAGAGCACCTTGGCGCCCGCGTAGGCAACAGGACGCACGACATGCTTTTGCACGTCCTCGTCGAGTTGCTGCAGCGCCGCCACCAGATCCCCCTCCAAGTTCATCATGGTCAGCCCCTTGATGCGCCGACAACGGCAACCAGGTCGACATGCTCCCGGTTGTCGTAGTCAGGCAGCACCGCCTGAATGTCGTAAACCGCGCCCCGGTAAATCACGCGCCACTGCGCCGTCACGTCCTCGCGGTAACGGATGCGCATGCTCACCGTCGTCGCGTCGACCTCCTTGTCGGCCGCTATGGTTTCTCTGCCGTTCTTGCCGAGCAGTCGGGCCCAAGGCCGGGCCACGTCGATCCATACGTCGTCCGGCTGGCCCGAGGGCTTGCGGCCAGGGCCCCTGCGTTGCAGCGTGATCCGTGCACGCCGATGGCGACCGATGTCCATGTCACAGCTCCTCGATGACGTAGCGGTTGATCAGCCCCTGGGTATAGGAGCTCGGCACGTCGAAGGTCTGTCCGTGCGTGACGGTCTGCCGGATCTGGTCCAGCGAGCCAAGCTGCAACAGCATCCAGCTCACCAACGTGCGCGGCACACTCTCCGGGTCGGGAAAGGCACCACAGCGAAACCGCACTCGCACGTTGCTCGCCACTGGCAGGCTCCCCGACAGCCGCAGCCATACGCCGCCCTCGACGCGGCATTGCCCGACGGGGAGCACCTGATCGGCACCATCAGCATCGCTGTAGATTACCGATTCGAGGACCGTCACGTCATGCCACAACCGGATCCGGTCCCGCAGCGCATCGGCCCGCACCTCGCAGAGCTGCGGGAGCAGCGGCCTGTGCAGCGCACCCTCCAGCGCTTCACGTGCGGCCACGATGCCGTCTTCGATGTCGCCGTCTACATCCTCATCAGCTTCATCGTCGATCAACAGATGCCGCTTCGCGCGCAGGAGGCTGATTGCCTCCTCGGAGGGAGGCTCGATCACGGCCCGCATCGCTTACAGGCTCTTCGCGTAGGCGACAGCAGCCGGGTGCGCGTCCAGCTCGCCGGCACCAGCGGCAAGTTCGTCCTGGGTGACTGTGATCACCGCATTGACCTTGCCGAAGCGGCCGTCGACCAGCACACGCGCCAGAATGCACGGCACCACCTGGGCGGCCATCTCGACCACCCCCGTATCCTGAGCACCGTCGCCCTGCGGGGCCGCACCGCTGTCGCCGGCGCCGCTTCCAGCGCTACCGTCCGCTGCGCCGCCGCCCGCGGCCACGCCCACCGCAGCGCCATCACCGGCCGTCGCCGGGGCGCCCGTCGCGCCAGCCGCATCGGCCAGCATCGCGGCCGTGGCAGCCGCCTGGTTTTGTTTCGCCATATTGATTCTCCTGAGATCCGCGCCGGCATCCCGGCGCCTCCGTTGACGTTGCCAGCCTGCGTTACGCCGCGGCGTTCTGGTAGCTCTTGACGGCGCCGCCCACGTCGATCAGGTTGCCGCCCTGGCGATTGAACGCCACAAAGCCGATCTGGCCATTTTCGATGTACTTCGAGTCGGCCATGCGGAACAGCGTCAGGTCCATCACTTCCCGGATGACGTACTTGGAGAAATCGCCGAACATGATCGATTTCGCGTTCACCGCCATCACCGGCATGGCCTGGTCGATCTGCACCGGGCGGTTGAGCAGGCGATCCGGCGCGCCGCCGGGATTGCCCTGCTCGTATCCCGGCACGAAGATCGGCCGGCCGTCGGCGTCCTTGATCTTGCGCACGACCTTGAGCGTCTGGTCATGCATCAGGAATGCCACCCTGCCGCCGTTGCGGTAGGCCGGGTCCACGCTGTGCTCCAGATCGACCAGGTCGTCGTACACCACCGTGGCCGTCTGCCCCGCCGCACCGACCTTGCCGACCGCCGCAGCAGTATTGAGACCGTTGGGCTGGGTGGTGCCATTACCGATCACATAGTGCTTGCTCGTGATGCGACCGAGCCGTACGGCGAGCAGCGCGCGGATGTACAGCTCGATGTCGAACATGCTGTCCTGGATCAGCTCGAACGGCACCGCGATCGACTTGGAGCTGTACTTGAAGACCGGCAGTTGCAGGTTCGCGAACGTCGTATCGGCGGCCGAGACCGGGGCGTTCTGGCCCACGATCTCGCCCTCTTCCGCCGTGGCATCCGCTGCCGGGAAGTTCATCTGGCCACCCGTGCCGGTATAGATCACCGTGGCCAGGCTACGCACGCCGCCATAGGCTTTCATGGCTTCGGTCAGCTGGCGGAAATACTCGATGGCGACGGTGTAGCCGCCCTCGGAAGGCGTGGTGGTCGACATCGCGGCCTGGATGTCCGGTGCCCGCCGGGCGCGGGCGCGCTGCGCATCCTCCGGCGAGAGGTTGGAGAAGCCACCCGACAGGTAGGCGCGCAGGGCGCGCGACTCTTCGCTGTGGGCGCCGGGCGTGCGCATGGACTCGTTGAGCAGGCCTTCCGGCCGGCCGTTGGCGGCGTCCTCGCCGAGCTTGGCCAGGTAGTCCTCGGTCCGCTTGATCTCGGCGTTGATCTGATCGACCTCGGCCATGCTGTCGTCGTAGGTCTTCTGGTGTTCCGCCGTCCAGCTCTTGCCCTTGTTGTTTTCCATCAGGGCATTGAGGTTCTTGGCGATCGCGTCACGGCGCTCCCGCAACGCTTGGATGCTTTGCTTCATGGATTCTCCGGGTGTGGAAATGAAAAAAGCCGCCCACGTGGGCGGCTCGGACCGACGCGGGAGCGCGTCAGATGCGGCTGGCCAGATCCAGGCGGCGGCGCATGGCCTGCACGTCGTGGTCCGGTTCCGGCGCCGGCACAACATTCACCGGCGGTTCGTTTTCGGGCTCTTGGGCGGGCGGCGCACCGCGGGCCTTCGCCGGGGCATTGCTGAACGCACGGAGGTTCCACGCGCTCGCCCGCGCCTCCGCCTTGGTGTCGACGGCCTTGCGATCCGCGAAGCCTCGCTCGATCGCCTCATCGGCGTTGAACCAGGTCTCCGCCGCCATCCATGCCGCGATGTCGTCCGCGGCCTGCCCGGTGCGCTGGGCATAGGTGTTGATCAGCGTGCCGTCGATCTTGTCCAGCAGATCGGCCTCGGAGCGCAAGTCGTCGGCGTTGCCCCACAGGGCTGTCCATGCCTTGTGGATCATCACGAACGCGCCGTCGGAGATCTCGATCTCGTCGGCCGCCATGATCAGGAAACTGGCCGCGCTGGCGGCAAGGCCGTCGACGTGCCCGATGATCTTCGCCGAGTGCCCGCGCAGCGCCGCCTCCATCGCCCGGGCCGCGAAGACATCACCACCGGGGGAGTTCACCCGCAGGCGAATCACGCCGGCGGTGATGCTGGCCAGCTCTTTGACGAACGTGGTGGCAGAGACACCGCCCCAATAGTCGTCGGAAACGATGTAGTCGTAGAGGTAGATCGTCACCTCGTCGTCGGCACTGGCCACGACATTGAAAGCCCGCGCCGCGGCGCGGTTGTCACTCAGCAGCTGGAGGATTTTGTTTCGGCGCATCGCCTTTCCCTTCGTTGAATTTGTCCGCCGGCGTCGACGCGGGCAGGTTGAAGATCCGCCGGACTTCATCCCGAGTCATCCAGCCCGGCTCGCCGGCCCGGCCGAAGGCGATGCGGGCCGCCTCCAGGCGAGACTTCAGGTCGCCGCGCTCAAGGGTCTCGGTGTCGAACTCGACGTACTGATCGCGGTTGCCGCGGTAGATCTTGCGGTTCAGCTCCTGCTCGATCTTCACCAGGTGGCGCTGCAGGGTGTACTTGACGAAGCCGATACCCATCTGCTCGACGCCGCTGCCCCAGCCGGTGGTCTTGTCGGTGTAGCCGATCATGAATGGCGGAATGCCGAAAATCCGGGCAGTGTCCTCGACGGACTTCTGCAGGAGCTCGAGCAGTTGGGCATCCTGCGGTGTGATGCTGATTTGCTTGATGTCCATCCCGCCCGTCAGGATGACCGGCGCGCCGTTCTTGCCGCCGGGGCCGCTGTATCGCTCCAGCCATTGCTTGCGAAGCGAGTCGATGTCCGAGCCTTCCAGCTTCTTGGCTTCCCGGTTCTGCGTGAGCACCAGGTCGGGCCGCATGTTGTCGAGCATCGAATTGGCCTGCTCGTTGCCGGCCGTGGCCAGGGAAACGGCATGCCGCAGCACATACCGGATCTGGGACATTCCCCGGCGACCGTCGAAGCCAGGGCCGGGAACATGAATCATGTCGTCCTGGTCAACGACTTCCACCTCCCCGCTCTCATCCCACAGGTAGTACAGCAGCCGTTCCTTGTTGTCCGGGTAGGGCTGCGGATCGACCTGCAGCGCATGGTATGGCTTGAGGGTGGTGATGTTGGGAGACAGCCGACTGCGCCGGCCGATCCGCATGAACAAGTCACCATGCAGCAGCAGCGACTGCGCCCCAAACTCCCATGCGACCGGCGCAGCCCATCGCGGGTGCATTTCCTCGTTCAAGACCCACCAGAGATCCGGGCGGTATGCCTCGCCAATGCGACCGACCCGTTTGTATGTCTCCAGCGTCAGCGAGGCCAGCGCCCCACCGATCAGCGCGACACACGCATAGACGGCGCCGATGCTCATGGCCGTGCGCTCACTGACCGGCCGACCGCTACCCGGCATGCCGCCGGTCAGCCAGCCGAAGGCCTCGGTACCGGGCCGGATGTCCGAGACCGGCACGGCGGCGGCCTGGCGCTCCGCCTCGCGTTTCTCGCGCCAGGCGTTGAGGACGACAGAGCCCTTTTGCGCCACGCGCTCTTTGTTGTACCAGTCGCTCATAGCACGATGATTCCCGATTCGGGCCTAGTTGGTTCGATTGCCACGGCGCGGCTGAGCGCCATGCAGGTGGCGACAGCGGGGTCGATGCGGCCGCGGCCGATGGATTTTTTCTTGTCGGGGCGGAAATTCCCGTTCGTGTCGTACAGCAGCGAGATATTGAGGACGGCCCAGCGCAGCACCGGGTTGCCTCCGTGCCGCAGCTTCTTGCCGTAGATCAGCTCCTCGAAACGGCGCGCGCCCGGGTACATGCCCTGGGTGTTCTGGGGCACCTTCACCAGCGGCACCCCTTCAGCCATCAGCTCGCCGACCAGCTGGGCGGCGTTCCATTCGTCGAATCCGACCTCTACCAGGTCGAACATGCGCCGGGCCGCCCGGATGCGTTCCTTCACGGGCGCGTAGTCGGTAATCGTGCCCTCGGTGACTTCCAACCAGCCATCCTTGTCCCAGCGGTCATAGCGCGCCCGCTCGTCCTTGGCATTGGCCTGCAGGTCCACCTTCTCCTGCGGGCACCAGGTCCACACCAAGACATGCCACTCGCCGCCGGGATCGTCATCCGCCGGCGGGAAAACCAGCGAGAACGCCGTCAAATCCTGCGTGGCAGAGAGGTCCAGGCCGCCATAGCAGCGCCGGCCGGCGAGCTGCGACATGTCGAACTTCTTCGCGCCCTTGTCCCAGACCTGCGGACTGATCCAGCCGTCGGCCGAATTCACCCAGACGTTCAGGTCCTTTGTCAGGAAATTGGCGAGCGCGCTCGGCAAGAAAGCCGCCTTGCGAGCCATCGTGCGCATGTAGTCAAGGCGCTTGGAGCGTCCCAGGCCTGGGTTGGCCTTGTACCAGTTGCGCTCGAGGAACGGATCGTCGCCTTCGTCCAGCGTGTAGATGTAGCCGAAGTACGAGTCGTCGGCGCGCTCGCCCTTCAGCACCTCGATTAGGTAACGCCGCTGCTCGGTGCAGATGCCATCCAGGATGAAGCCCGCCGTGGTGATCGCGGACAAAAGCGGCTGCTCGCGCGCGCCCAGCGCGGTCTCCATCACGTCCCACACGTCCGGTGTTTTCTGAGCATGCAGCTCGTCGAACAGAATGGCAGACGGGTTGAGGCCGTCCAGCGACTCGGCATTGGCCGGCAACGGCTTGAAGATCGACGTGTCAAACGAGATCTTCTCGAGGTTGGTGCCCTCGTGGATCTTGAAAGAGCGCTTCACGCCTGGTGAAGTGCGGGCCCAGCGACGGAAGTTGTCGAAGGCTGGCCGGAAAACCGACATAGCCTGCTCGCGCGTGGTGGCCACGGCGTACACCTCGGCGCCGACCTCGCCGTCCATCATGAACAGGTAAGCGCCCTGCGGTCCCTTCCAGGTCGACTTTCCGTTCTTCCGTGCTACCTCTTCATAGCCCCGCGTGAAGCGCCGCAGGTTTTCGGCTGTCTTCCAGCCGTACAGCACCGCCGTCCAAAACTTCTGCCACGGATCCAGCAGGATCGGCTGGCGCGCCAGCGGCCCCTTGATGTGGAAGAAGAATTTCTCGATGAACTGGATGACATGCCACCCAGCATCCGGATCGAAGTGGAGGCCGCGCTTGTGGCCATCCAGCAAATCCCGGTAGTGACGCTCCACCGCCAGATAGACATACTCGCCCACCACCACCTCACCGCGCAGGACAGGCAGGCCGTAGGCAGTGTCCCATTCGTTGAGTTGGTCCGCCGCCGGTGTTAGACGGGCGACATGCTTCTTTGTCCGGCGCGCCCGTTCGCGGCGTTCCGTTCGCTTTGCGCGTGGGCCAGAAGATCGCCGAACAGATCGTCCTGCTTGCCCTCCTCCCCCATCTTCGCCTTGGCCATCACTGCCGATGGCAGGCTCAAGCATGCCTCTGGCAACCATTTGAGCAACTCTTGCTTGATGTCGCGAGCCGCGTAGTACAGCGGGTGCGGCTGGCTGTAGTCGCTCTTGGAAGACCTCATCAAGATCGACCCGCCATTGCTGGCGATGTAGTTCTGCAGCTCCAGCTCCGTTTGGATGTACTGGATGAAGGTCTTGCAGATGATGGCAATGGCGATACCGCCGGTCCGGTGCGGCAAGCCCTCATCGCGAAGCACGCCGCAGATGTAGTCCCACACCTTCCGTTCGCGCGGGGACAGTTGGGTGCCCGGCGGAGGCTCGGGCGAGCGAATTTCCTTATCACCGGCACGGGACGGGCCTTTCGCTTCCCCGTCACCGCCGGCCAGCCTATCGGCGTTTTCAAGGCCCATACACGGCTCCTAATCGCTGGGCCCACCAAAAAAGCCATCCGGCTCGATTGCTGGGCTGTACGAGGCGGATCCGTTGACCCCCCCCTCTCTGAAAATGGCCCGTCTACAAAGCGAGCCTGAACGAACGGTCCCGGCCCGGATCGGCCCCGGACTTTTGACACCCCCCTCGCCGCCGGGGGCGCGCACCCCCGCCCCCGGCCCCGCTCAGCGCCGGCGCGGCGCGTGGGCAACCCGCATCACCCACGCGCCACCGACCCAGCGCCCTTGCTCCGCGACCGTCGGCGCCGCGCTCCGCGGCGGCGTCCGTTCGCGCAACGTCTTCGCCTTGTGGCAATCACGGTTGATCGCCTGCAGGTTGTCGTCGTCATCGGTGCCGCCCTGCGCCTTCGGCACGATGTGGTCCACTTCTTTCGCCACGCGGACACGGTCCAGCGCGCGGCACTCGGCGCATTCACACAGCCCGCGCGCCCGCTTCAGGATGCGTGCGCGGATCCGCTCCCACTCGGCGTCGTAGCCACGCTGGTGCCTGGTGCCGCGCTCAGCGTCGGGCGCCCAGCCGCCGGCGGGCCGCGCGTGTGCCGTGCAGTAGCCTGGCCGCGCGATGGTGATGCCGCAGCCAGGCTGACGGCAGATGGATGGCGGCCTGGCCGTCATCAGAGAGGTGCGGGCTGAGCGGCAGCCCGCACCAGCGCCATGACGCCAGTTTCGATGTCGGTCTTGGCAATCGCCGCCCAGCGCAACGACTCCGCCGCCCTGAACCGGCTCAACTCGACGCAGCCGGCGCAGCCACACACCGATGATTGACCGATGCGGCGCGCCACCCACTCGTCCGATGCCTGGCACGCCGCCCGGCGCTTCGCCGCCGAGTCACCCTCCAGCCGTTCACTCAGTTCCCGCTGAAGGGCAAGCAGCTCGGCGCCCTTGGCCTTGATGCGATTCATCAGGTCGATTTCTTCTTGCGACAGTTCGCGGTAGCCGGCGATGCGGCGATGCTGGTTATCCATGTGAGCCCCAAAAAGGATTGGGCCAGCACCATGCGGCACCGGCCCAACGGAAAAAGCCCGCACGCGGCGGGCCAGGGAGGAGACACGGGAAAAGCAAAAGCCCCGAGGGCTTTCGCGCTCGGGGCTTTGGTGCTTACGAATTCTGCGGACGCACGTTTCCTGTCCTATGCCGCCCCAGCTCCTATTGCTATTTTTGTATGTCCGGGGAGGGACGCACCGCTATTGCGCGGTGCCAGCAGGAATCGTCATCAACGATTGGAGCGGATTCTATGCCACGTTTTTCGATTGTGCAACTGGTGCCAGTTGCTGCCGCACACGGCGCTCGGTGTCACCATCGAACCGATCCAACATCGCAAGCACTGCCGCGAACTGGCGAGCCCAGTTGCGCCGGTAGACCTCGACCGGGAGCCGAAGCGCCCCCGCGCGCTCGGCATCCGGGTACCGCCGCCGGCCAGTGCCGCCGCAGGCGATGCAGCAAAAGAGCCGGCCGCCGAGCGGGTGCGTCGCGTCCTGGATCTCGCCAACGATGGCGCCGTGGCATTCGCCGCACCGATCGCCAAGCCATTCCCATACTGCTCGCCGCGCCATCAGCGTGAACACGTCCGCACCGAGTTCGCGACTGCCGGCTGGCGAGTGATCGCGCAGCCCGGTCCGGCGCTTCGGCCCCAGCGCGCGCACGCGCTTCGTCAGCAGCGCCACCGCGCGATCCATGCCCGCACGGCGCGAGACCTCCCCATAGCGCATGCGCCACAGTGCCCGACCCAAGTCATCGGCAGCCGCTAGCGCACCCATCATTGTCTCCGTGTTGGCACCCGACTCTCCGAGTTGCCCCCGCACGCTCATTGCCACTGCCACCTGCTCTCGCACATCAACCCGCATCACGCCCCCTGTCGTCAAAGCCCTGCATCACTTCCGATTGCCCACGATGGCGCGCATGTGCGCCAGGCCCCTTTCCGCCGCCGCGACCGACGGCGGCGCCCCTACGTCCGGCGCGCCAGGGATGGGCGCCAGGTGTTCACGCACTGCGATCTCCCACAACACCGTCCAGCGCTCCGCTACGGTCGGCTCCGCCGAGGCCAGATCAGGCCCCAACCGGACGGCGGTCCAGAACGCCACGCGAGAGGTCCAACGGTCGCCGCCGGCCCGGCGGCGCGGCCACTGCTCGCGCGCCTCCCGCAAACCGGCCTCGGCATCGAGCTCGCCGGCCTTCATTGCCCGCGCCCCATGCGGCGCGCTGCGCGCTGGGCCTCGAGGGACTTGGCGAACTGACCGAGCGCGCCTGCGGGCATCGGCCCAGGCTGGCCGAGACTCGCCTGGTAGGCCGCCTCCTGCGCCGCAAGGTTTGCAAGCCGGACCCGCTCATCCTCGCGGGCGACCTCGACGCCCTCGGCGTACTTCGTCTCCCAGGCATGCCCCTGCTCCCTCGCGGCCTTGAGCAGCGAATTGAAGTACGGCCACGGCTTGGCGACGACACCGGCCAACATAGCGCCGTGCCATTCGTCCAGAACGAGCTGCGCGAGCGTTTTGCCTAGCGGCTTGGTCGATCGCGCAATGTAGGCCCGCTGACGCTGCTCTATGCCGATCGGCCACGCAAGATGCGCTTCCCACGTCAAATCGGGCTTCGCCTCCTCATCTGAATGGCCGGCCGCAGGCCATCCCCCACCGCGCACAGCCGGCCCGTGGCGTTCCTCTGAGAGCCGCTGCGCTTCTGCACCGCCCGGTGTTTCGTCGCCGTTGGGGTTGTGATCCTCGCGCGCCGCAGGCGCGGGAGGGTCGATCGCTGTTCCATCCCCATCGGGCCGCAGGCCTGAGGGGGTAGGGGGAGGGTTTAAGGTTTTATCGGAAGCCGGATGTGTGTCGGCTTTCGGCGCCGAATCGGTTTGTGGATAACCCTGCGAAGGCTTGCGCGGCTTTGGTTTGCGGGCCGCAGCAGGGGCTATCGCACTGGTGTCGGGTTTTTTCGGGGCGTTCTTATCCGAGCGTGCGAGCAGCATGCGAAAGCGCAGGCGCAGCTTGTCGCCAATCGATTCGATCAACCCGAAGAGCTCCAGCTGCTTGGCGCGCCTGCGCAGCTGCTGCTCCGAAGGCTTGATGGCCTTGATGCCGGGCCGGCCAGGCACCTCCGTGTCCTCGCGCAGGGACTGCCACGAGATCGCCTTCTCAGGGCCACCAACGACACCGGTCTTGAAGTTCATGGACCAGCGCAGGGCCATATACAGGCAGCGCGCCAGGTGGTCGACGTAGCGCAGCGCGTTCTCTTCGCGCCGCGTCAGCAGGATCATGTCGCTCATCGCAAGCCTCCTAGAACGCGCCCATCAATCGGCCCGCCGCCAACGTGACCGCAACGCTGTGGCCCCGCGCGCCAGCCACTCGCACGAATTCACCGTCAATGTGGCCAAGGTCCCATTGACGGTGATGCTCGGTCCCCGACAAAAACGGATTCGCGCTGGCCGGCCTCCCGGCAGCGCCCTGCGCCTGGCCAGCAGCGCGCAACGACTCGATGGATTGAATAGGTAGGTCCATAGCTGAAATGGTCACGGCCGCGCGGTGGCGGCCTCACAGAGAACGTGGAACGTGGATAGGAATGCCGCCGCCATGTGGGCGCCGGTCTCGACGCGGTAGGCAGCCGTCGCGGCCGCTACCTCGGCCGCGTATGCGGCCCTGCCCTCTTTCGTTGGAATGGCACACCAGCGCTGCGCGCAGACCTGCGCGAGGGCGGAAAGCTGGCCGGCGGCCTGGAACGACCAGAACACATGCGACAGCGGCCAGGCGCACTCACCCAGCAGATGCGAGGCGAATGCCTGCAGCGCGCGCCATGCACGATCCGCCGGCGCGACTTGCGCGATGCGCTCGGCATTGCGCCAGGCGCAGCCGAGCTGGTAGCGACGCTCGCAGACCAGGCCGGCGGTAGCGCGCGCCGGCTTGCAGCACAGCATGTCGGGCGCGAAGCGCGGCACGTCGCCCGCCGGTGCGCCGGCGGCCGCCTCAGAACTGGGTGCCTTCATTCAGCTGCAGGCACCTTGCGCTTGGTGGCGGCTCGCTGCTGGATGTCGGCGCGCCAGGCCATCAGGGCCGCATGGGCCTCGACGAACTCGCGCTCGATGTCGTCCAGCTCGGCCGCAGTGATCACACCATCTTCTGCAGCGCGCGTGACGGTCGCCGCCACGTCGCCCACTTCCTTCATCACATGGATGACGGCCGCCGTTGGGTCGCCGAGCTCCTCGGCAACTTTCGGCAGGGCCACGGCCACCAGGCCATGGCGCCAGCACAGTGCCTCGATCGGCATCGTCGCGTCGGGCATGCCGGCTTCCTGGCACAGCTCGACGATCAGCGACAGATCTTCGTGGGAGACGTGATGCGTGGTGATGCCGGGCCGCAGTTTGTTGCGCAGCACCGGCACGGTGATCCGCTTGCCGAGACGCTGGCTCAACGCTGCGGCAAGACCGTTGATACCACCAGGGTAACGGCGCGCCAGGTTGTAGAGCGCCTCATGCTGATCGGTATCGGAATATTCATACGACACGGTAAACCCCCGGCGATTTGGCCGTGGCACGGAAGTGCCTCCGGCTTTACTCTTTGTTCAAACGCGGCCATGACCTGGAGCCGCGAAGCCAGGGAGAAATCAGTGTTCCACCCCATGCTTGTACCCAGCCGCCTTGTTGCTTTGCCGGAGGCGCGCGGCCTCGCCTCCGGCTGTTTTAGGTGCGTACCCGCGATCGGTGATAATCAAGGCTCACATTCATCAACCACCACCGAAAGGGGTACGCATGGAACTGAACTTAGACGGCGCGATGCTGAATCTCGCCTGTCCGAAGTGCGGCCATCAATTCGAGGAGACGGTCGGACGGCTGAAGGATCAGCCGGATGTCACCTGCAGCGCATGCGGCACCGTGATCACCATCGACCTGAGCCAACTTCACGAGGCCAGCGGGGACATCCAGAAGGAGCTCACGGACCTCGAGCGCATGCTCGGGGACTCCTTCAAATAGCGCGCGGAGGCTGGTCAGTGCCGCCTTCAGAGGGCTCGCATCAACGAGCACGCGCAACTCGATTTGCTCAGAGCTCATCGCGACCGCCCTGGCCGGCGTCAGGCAACCCATCGAACCGCAGCCGGCCATCCTTCCCCAACTGCCACCGGCCGTTGTGCGCGCGCACTATCGCGAGTTCGGTCTCAAGCGAAATCCGCACTTTCTGCAATTCGCTTGTTGAGCAACCTCGGCGCGAAACTGAGGCAAGCACAGACCGGATCACCGCAACGTCGTCGTTGCGCTCTGCTTCACTCGCCCGGCGATGATGTTCGACGAGTGCCGGCGCGATCAGCCACAGCACCAGGCGGGCGTATAGGTTCTTGAACAAGGGTCTTTTGCTCCAGGAAGAACAAGGACAAGAAATGCATCGCGATATGGACACCATTCGGCAAATCGCGCTGAAGACCGCGGAGCTCGAATATGGAGAAGCCTTGACAGGCCTCACCGACATCAGCAAAGAAGCCTTCGCAATGCACTCGACGTGGATGGAGGAGGCCGGACTTATCAAGGCCACCATTACCGAGTACTTGAGCGGCGAGACGCCCCACGTCGTTATCTTTCGCTTGACGTGGGAGGGTTGCGAGTTCGCCGATGCAGTCAAAAATGACACCCTCTGGCGCAAGGCAAAGGACACGGTGATCAAGCCCACAGCGTCATTCACCTTTGGGCTCTTGAAGGAGTGGCTCAAGTCCGAGCTTCAGCACGGCTTCCCGACCCTGAGGACTTAGCATGAGCACGTCGTACAGATCGCACCCCGCCGCCAGGAAAGCTCTTTGCTCCGGGGAACTGGCCGCAATCCGTGTCGGCGAGATGCGATGGCGCAGCTGCAACACGGAACCACCGAGTGCCAGCCACTCCCTTACGAGAAACCACAGGCACAGCATGAGGCCGTCGGTCGTGCCGCTCTCCAGCGCCGCGATGCTCTCGGGGCTTAGCCCGGCCACGCTGCGCTGCGCCTGGACTTCGAACGCATTCGATTTCTTCATGGGTGGTTCACTCGGATGGGATAGATAGGCCGCGCGCAGCAAGCGTGGCGCCCTTCAGACCGACTCGTCGCCGGCCTCGGATGAGGCGCCAAGGTCGGCAGGTGCATGTGATATCGCGAGTTCGGGCCAGATCAAGTGCCAGTCACTGGGCCGCAGGTCCTTTCGCGTAACAGAGCCATTGGTGGCCCTCTCGATCGCCACGCAACGCTCCGGTGAGATCGGGCTGGACCCGCTCACCATCTGGGACAAATACGATGGGGATACATGAAGAGTCCCAGCCAGCTTTACCGCCGTGCCCCGCCCGCCCGCCGAGATGTAGGTCTTGAGATCCATGCGACGCAGTTTAGTCATGACTAAACCAAAGGTCAAGTGAACGCTTCTTTATAGTTAACTAAACTTCCGGCATGGACATCATTGAAACTAGGCGTACGCGCCTGCGTATGTGGCTCGACGGCCGTGCTGCGCCGAAGAAAGAGAAGAGCTATTTCTCTCAGCTCATCAATGGAACTTCGGCGTTCGGCGAGAAAGCTGCGCGCCGATTGGAGCGCGACTACGGGATGGGGGATGGCTATCTGGATACACCTGTTACCGACGGTGCGCCCAACCTTTCGCCGGCGGAATCCACAGGGGCACTAGACAAGCAGGGCCCGGCCTCTGACGCAGACAACCAGGGGCAAGCAGAAGGCACCACAATGCATGGTGTGTACGTCAGGCCAATTGTTACCTACGAGAGCCTAGAAGAACTCCCAAAGGAGTCTACGGTCCTCATTACGAGAGTAGATGTGAAATTGTCGGCGGGGAATGGAAGGGAGGTTTGGCATATTGAGGAAAGAGAGCCACTGCCTTTTCAGGCAGACTATATTAGACGCCTAGATGCGAAACCGAAGGACTTGGTGGCAGTAAAGGTTAAAGGCGATAGCATGGAGACGCGGCTATTTGATGAAGATACGGTTGCCGTGGATACAGCCGATACGCGGGTCCCAGCAAATGGCGGTGTTTTTGCGTTGGTTTACGCAGGCGAGCTACTAGTAAAGCGTCTTTTTCGGCTTCCAGACAATGGAATAAAAATCTATAGTGACAATCACGAACGGTATGAGCCAATTATCGTCGCACCCGATCACGTCGATAACATCACGATAATCGGCCGCGTCAAATATCGCTCTGGCATGGGCGATTTCTGATTTTATTGCAATGACTGGATCCCACTCGTGAGACATCTTTCAATTGCTGTCGCCAGCACACTCATCTTGGCAACATCGGCAATGGCCGCAGGGAAACGCGAGACCGTACAGCATGCGTCGCAGCCTGCTCCCGCCAAGTGGGCGAAGGAACCGGATGGATTCTTAGGAATAAAATTCTCGGAGTTATTCCCACAACTCCCGGACTGCCCGAGATCTTCTCTTGGAGTAGTAGATTTTCAGCAGATTAATCAGCTACCAGGCCTATGTTTTGATGGTACCAGTAGGTCCTCATATGGTCATCTATGGAACCTACCGAAACTTGGCTTCAGCTATTCAGTAACCGTTATGATCGCTGTCGGGTCCCCGATAGACTTCACCTTAACCACTTCGGTCGACAATTACGACGATTTGGTAAAGGTACTCATTGATCGTTACGGGCAACCGACCTCCCGCACTAAAGGCACGGTCAAGACCAAAGTCGGAGCAGAATTTGATAATGAGTCGCTTGAGTGGATCGGCACGAGAGTCAGCATCAGTCTTGATAAAAGGCGAGATTCAATAGATACATCAGCTGTATCTATCATGGATAGAGAATATTGGAAGACGAAATTGGATCAACAACAACGAGAGGCCGCAGCCGGAGCCTCCAAGCTGTAGTCCTTATAGATCACATCAACTCTGAGTATGGGATAGCGAGCCTGTTGTAACGGGCATGCTCCTCGCGAGGCCGCACGATGCGGCCTTTTTTTCGCATGTCGGTTTAGTTTTTACTTTACATGGAGTTTAGTGATAACTACACTCCATCCATCGACGCACATGCGCCACCGATGGAGTCACCGTGAAGATCGTCAAGGCCCACATCAAAGGCTGGATCGGCTACACCGCCCTGGTCCTCGCCGTCCTGGTCGCCCACTCGTGCGCCCTGGAGCGCGACGAGCAGGCCGCCCCTCGCGCCACTGCGGCGCGCACCGCCTGAGGGGCCGGCCATGCATCTCGAATACACCCTCACTCCTGGCTTGCACGCATGGTCGGCCCGGCCAAACGAATGGATCGTCATCGACGACTACGGCACGAAGCACGATGCTATCCACAGGCGCGAGCCTGGCGCGATGTTCGTCGACAGCCTGCATAAGCGTTGGGATCTGACCGATCGGCAATACGAAGACCCCGACTATTTCCGCACGAAGCTGTCGCAGCCCAAGCATTACTACTGCCGCGAAGCGATGCCCTTCTCCAGCCCGATTGGGCTGAGCATCGAGCTTGATCTCCACATCGACCTTGCAGTTCACCCGGCATGGGATGAACGTGCCGGCGACGCTTACTACGAGCGCGACCGCGGCGCCCGTCTCGAGATCCTTTGCCAATGCGTCCACGTGGTCGCTGACTTCGCCAGCACGGTGACGCTGGCGCCGGCCGAGGTCGAGGAATTCTGCTGGCAGTACATCGAGCTAGAGCGCGCACGTGAAGTTGCCGAGCAGCGCGCCGCGCAGGAGGCCGCTCGATGAAGCGCTTCCGCATCACCATCGACGGCCACCACACCTACACCGGCCTGTTCCGCTCCACCTGCGACGCGATCCTTGATGCCCTGGACCGCGGCGCGCGCACGGTATCGGCGGTGCCGGCATGACTGCGCGCCGGATCTCCCGCGCGGAGCTCATTGAAGAGTTCCACCGCGTGCGCGGCAGCGGCCGCGCCGAGGAACAGATCGAGATTCCGGCCATCCGCAAGCAGCTGGCCCGCTCCCGCCGTGCCTTCCTGAAAGCCCAGGCCCGCCGCAAGCCGGCGCGGCCTCGCTTCGACCCCACCGTCATCGACCACAAACGCCGCCAGGCAAACGACCTCGACTGAGGAGAACCCATGTTGATAGGACTCACCGGCCGCGCAGGCGCCGGCAAGGACACTGCTGCCGCCTACATGGCGCAGGCCCATCGTTGCATGCCGCTGGCATTCGCCACGCCGCTGCGGCGCATGCTCCAGGCCGGACTCGGCCTGACCGAACAGCACTTCACGGCCGCAGAAAAAAATGAGCCGATCGACTGGCTCAACCGCTCGCCGCGCCAGCTGATGCAGACGCTGGGCACCGAATGGGCTCGCACCCATATCGGCTCCAGCATCTGGGTGGACGTCGCCGCGCGCGAGCTCGACAAGCTCGCTGGCCTGGACGTGGTCTTCACCGACGTGCGCTTCGAGAACGAAGCCGCGATGATCCGCGAGCGCGGCGGCATCCTGATCCGCTTGATGCGCACCGCCGCATTGCCCGTCAACCCGCACGTCAGCGAGGTCGGTCTCAAGCTGCAGCTAAACGATCGCGAGATCCACAACAACGGCACGCTGTTCCAGCTCTACGACCAGCTCGACGCGATCATCGGCGAGGAATCCTTCATCGGGAGCCTGTCATGAGCACGCAGACCGCCCGCCAAGCACGCCCGCCGCGCATCCCCATGATGCCCGGCAACACGCTGCACCTGAAGCTCACCTTCCATGCCGACCTGGTGGCCTTCATCAGCGACCCGACGCCGCTCGCCTATAACCGCTTGCTGCGCATACTCGACATCCTGGCCATCATCTCGCAGGTCCAGCGCATGGCGGACTACCGCCTGCAGATTCAGTCGGCCCGCCGTGCCATGACCGCCATTCTCAGCCGCTTCGAGCGCACCGGCACCCTCGCCGTGACGCCGCTTGACGCGAGCACCCTTCGGACCGCCGCGCCCTTCATCGAATCGGCCATCGGCCGAACCCGCCTCGACGCCTTCACCCTCGCCAACGCCATCGTCCAGCACAAGATGCAACTGGACGGCGTGGCCACCACCGACTAATCCCGGAGCCCACCACCATGAGCCAAGACCAAGAACTGGTGACCGTTCGCGTGCGCGATCTGGTCGTCTCGTCCAACAACGTCCGCCAGCGCCCGCCGCAGACCATCCGCGAACTTGCCGCGTCGATCAAGCACCACGGCCTGCTTGAGCCGCTGATCATCGAGGACACGCCATCTGCCCCTTACAAGGTGATCGATGGCCGCCGCCGGCGCCTGGCCCTGCTGTGGCTACTCGACAACGGCGACATTACCGACGATCACCGCGTGCTGTGCTCGGTCTACAAGGGCAACGCGCCCAAGGAAGCCAGCGCGGCCGCGAACATGCATGAAGCGATGCACCCGGCCGACGAGTTCGAGGCCTTCCGCGACATGATCGATGACGGCAGCTCGGTCGAGGAGGTCGCCGCGCATTTCGGCACCACGCCGCTGACGGTGCAGCGCCGCCTCAAGCTGGCCAACGTGGCGCCGACGCTGATCGAAGCCTACCGCGCCGAAGAAATCGCGCTCGACCACCTGATGGCCTTCGCCATCACCGACGACCACGATGCCCAGTTGCGCGTCTGGAAAAAGATCAAAGACGCCGCCGCGTACCACCGCGCGCCCCGCCAGATCCGCGCGGCGCTGGTCAAAGCCGACTCAATCAACGTCGCGGAAAACAAGCTCGCGCGCTTCGTCGGCCTGGACGCCTACGAGGCCGCCGGCGGCCCGGTCGTGCGCGACCTGTTCAGCGATGGCGGCGGCTTCATCGGCGATGCGAAGCTGCTGCAGAAGCTCGCCGACGAAAAGCTGGCCAGCGCCGCCGCAACCCTGCAGGCCGAGGGCTGGAGTTGGGTGGAGACGGCGGACAGCTGGACCTACTCGGACGAAACCAAGTACGGCAGGAGTCAACCGAAAAAGCGGGCGCTGTCGGACGACGAGGAGGCAGAACTGGTCACCTTGCGCCAGCGCGCCGACGAGATCGACAGGCTGAATGCGAGCGCCGATGTCGAAGACGAGGCGATGCTGGAAGAGCTCGGCCAGGTCGAGGCGAAGATCGAAGCGATCGAGGCCAGCATCGAGACCTTCTCCGACCGCCAGATGGCCAAGGCTGGCGCCGTCGTGACCATCGCCAATGACGGCACGCTGCAGATCCGCCGCGGCCTCATCAAGCCGGAGAAGGGCAAGAAGGCCAAGAACGCTGCGGACGATGACGGCGCGCCGGACGACGGCCGGCCGGCCGCCCCCGAGGGGCCCGTCGAGCGCGCTCTGTCCGAGAGCCTGGTCAACAAGCTGACGGCACACCGCACCGCCGCCCTGCAGGCGCTGGTGGCCAGCTCGCCGGGCATCGCACTGGCACTGCTGCTGCGCGCGCTGGTGCCGCAGATCTTCACGAAGTGCACGGACTACCGCTGGCGCTACAGCGGCCTGGCCAAGATCTCCGCCAGCGATCAGCGCGGCATCATCCAGCGCACGGCCGACGACCTGGAAAACTCGCGCGCCTGGCAGAGCATGGAGGCGAGCGTCGCCCACTGGGAGGATCGACTGCCCGGCGAGGACCAGGATCTGTTCGCCTGGCTGCAGACGCTCAGCCAGGCCGACCAGCTCGACCTGCTGGCCGTCTGCGTGGCACACACCGTCGACACGCAGGCCCCGCGCGAGGACTCGGCGGTGCATGAGCACGCCCACCAGCTCGCCGAGGCGGTCGACCTGGACATGGCCGACTGGTGGTGTGCCACTGCCGGCTCCTACCTGGCCAGCGTGCCCAAGACGCGACGCATGGAGGCGGTCCGCGAAGCCGTCGGCGAGGACGCGGCCAACACCATCGCCGGCATGAAGAAGGAAGCCATGATCGGCGCGGCCGAGGAATACCTCGACGGCCGCCGCTGGCTGCCCGCCATTCTGCGCCGCCCCGGCGCGCCTGCCACCACCACCGACGAAACGCCGCCGACCGAGCCGGAACAGGATCTGCCGGCGACCGACGCGGCGTCGACTCCCACCGACCCGGCCGATCCGCTCGGCCCCATCGTCACGCTCGCCGGCGTGCGCTACCGCGACGCGAGGACCGGCAGCACCTGGACCGGGCGCGGCAAGCGGCCTGCATGGGTCGTCCATGCGCTGGAGAGCGGCGTCGAGCTGCACGACCTGTTGGTCCACCCCACCGCCACCGAGGAGGCCTGACATGGCAATGAACGATAGCGCCGTCGGCACCATGCGTGAAGCACTGACCAACCTGGTCAGTGCCGGCCGCAGCTGGCTCGCCGCGCTCAACATGCGCCGCACACACCACGACCTCAAGGGCGACCTGCAGATCCAGGAGCGCAACGCGGCCCTGGATGTCGAGGATGCTCTGCACGTGGTCATCGCCCACGAGGAGCAGCAACACCTCGACGACATCGCCGTCGACGGCACGGCCGAGGCGATGAAACAGCGCCTGGCCGAGAAGCGCGCCGAGGGCCGCGGCGGCTGGCACGACCCCGAGGAGAGCACCGTCGAATACATTGCCGCGCTGCTGGTCGGCGCCGTCCTCAAGGGCAAGCCCATCGACGTGGCCAATTTCGCCATGATGCTGCATCAGCGCGGGGCCGCAAGGCACGTGCTGACCAATGCCCTCATCAACCACTGCGCCCTCGCGTCACCGCGCAATCTGGAAGATCTCGCCGCCGAGCTGCTGGCACCGCGCGACATCGTTCGCGACCAGGACGGCCACCTGCAGCACCCCGCTATGCCGATCACTGGCGAGGACGTGCATCTCGACGAATTCCTTGCCGCTTTCGGCCTCGAGACTTCGTTCATCGACATGGAGTCCGACGATGCCGCTGCGTTCGAGCGCTATATCGACTCAGAGAGCACGGATTGCCGCAGTTGGACCCCCTCCCGCCCCAAGGGCGACGATTGGCAACTGATCGAGATCTACGAAAGCGAGGATGGCCCCTGTGCCATGTACGCCCGGCGCGCGCCCGAAGCCGCACGCGCACCGCGTGGCGCACATACGCTCCCTCTGACCGCCAGAATCACGCGTGTGAAGACCGCCCAGGGCGAAATCACCCTGCAGCTCGGCCACCAGGTGCCTCGCTATACCACCGCAGGCCTGAGGGTCATCTGTTGGACCGCGGGTGCGGATGACAGCGCCGAGGGCTTCACCGCTGTGGGAGGCACTGATGCTTGACCGCGACATCGATCTCCCGTCGCAAGCGACGGTATCCGCCGCCGGTGCGCCGCGGCCGCCGGCGTTTCCCGCCAGCGCCTTCAACCTCGCGCCGGCCGCCAAGGCTGACGCGAGCAAGCCGAAAGAAAAGACCCGCGTCCAGCTCGCCATCGAGCACATCACCGAGCACGGCCCGGCGACGAATGCCGAGCTGGTCGAGGCGATGGGCCTCAAGGCCGGCGTGCACCCGGGCGCCTATCTCTCCATCGCTGTTCGAGATGGGCGGCTTGCCGTGCACGAAGGCCGCTACCACCTGGCCCCGCTGCCGCCGCCAGAAGCGGCAGAGCAGCCTCCGGCCGATCTGCCGGAGGCGCCCTGGCCAGCCCTTGCCGCGGCGCTGGCGCCGACCACCGAGTTTTTTGACCCCACTCCCGCCGTGCAGATCCTGCCCACCGACGTGGCCGTGATCGCACGCGCGGACGGCTCGGTCCTGATCTCGGTCGATGGCCAGGCCGTCGACCTCACGCCGAAGCAAGTCCATCTCCTGCAGGCCTTCCACGCCCTGCTGCCCCAGCTCGGAGGCACCCAATGATCCCGTCGCCTTTCAAGAAGCCGTACACACTGGACGAGCTCGAGGCGCGCATCGCATCGCACGACTACAGCGCCGAGATGCTGCTGCAGCATGCGATGGAGCTGCTGCGCGCCCAGGCCGCGCCGAGCGACCCCACCATGCGCTTTATGGCGGATGTGTCCGCTGAATTGCGGCGCGCCCGCGCGAAGTTTCCGGGCGATAGGATCATGACCATCGCCCTAGCCGAGGAGTTCGGCGAGCTGTGCAAAGCCATTCTGGACGAGCCCGGCGCGAACGTCTGGAAAGAGGCGGTCCAAACCGCGGTCATGGCCGCACGTGTCGCCATTGATGGCGACAGCTCCGTCGATGAATGGCGATCAGCAAAAGGCCTGGATAACCACCGCGCGATTGCCACTCACGGAGCCGCAAAGTGGTCCTCCGACAAGCTCGACCTCGATGTCGAGCAGTTGCTGCGCGACACCGTTCCCGGGGGCTCGGTCTGTGATCCGCAACAGGTTGCCGATTCGATTCGCGCGTGGTTCGAGCGGCGCGCCGTCGGCGCCGACGATCCGCAGGACGCGGCACGGTTCGTCGCGCTGCTCGGCTCGATGTTGGCCCATATGAACGGCTCCGCGATGACCGCCGAGCAGCGCCGCGTTCAAGCAGCGTTCGAGGTTCGGGAAGCTGCCCCGCTCACGCTGCAGGTCATCCGCGACCGCATCGATGCCGCCCTCCGCACCAACACCGGAGAGACGGCATGAGGTTCCACATCGTCTGCGTGAGCCAGTTCACCAATACGCCATACCTCGAAGAGGTAATCGGCCACACCATCGAAATCCCAGGCATGCCAGCCAGCTCTTGCGCAGTGCATGCCCTGGTCAACAACGGCGCCGGCCCGGTTTACGCAGTCTCGCACGTCGAGAGTGGCTGGCGCGTCGCCGCCGGCGACAGCATTGATTCCGCCATTCGGCTGGCCCGCGATCGCGTGGCCGCCACCAACCCCGCAGTGCGTGACGCCGGACTGAAGAAGGCCATCGCATTGCGTCGCAAGCTGGCACGCGGTCCCGCACGCCAGCATCTCACCGCAGTTCCCACTTCCGCCTCGATCGAGGCCAATCCCTCCACCAAGGAGTCCGCATGACCGCAATCACCGCAGTTGAAACCCAAGCCATCCAGAAGACCATCACCCAGGCTGCAGCCGATGCGCTCCAGTTTGGCCAACCCGTCGGCGGCGGCTTCTTCGCCGGCAAGATCCGCAAGGCCGACGGCGTGCACGTGCTGGTGTCCGCCCCGAAGGACGGCGGCGAGCGCTTGCGCGTGGCCTGGCACACGTCGGACGATAACATCGTCGGCGCCACCAGCTTCTTCGACGGCCGCGCCAACACCCTGGCGATGGCCGAGGCCGGCAGCGAGCTGGCCAAGTGGGCCATCGACCTGCAGCTGAACGGCCTCGATGACTGGCACGTACCGGCCCGCGACGAGGCCGAGCTGCTCCACCGCAACCTGAAGCCCAGCGCCGGCAATATCGCCAGCTTCCGCGATGGCGAAAACCCGAGCAGCGTGCCGGCCGGCTACCCCTACACGGAAGACTCCCCCACCCAGACCGCGGCCGAGGCCTTCCAGGCCGGCGGCCCCGAGGCCTTCGAGGAAGGCTACTACTTCACCTCCACGCAGAACGCGGAGTACCCGTCCTATGCCTGGGTCCAGGGCTTCGGCAGTGGCTACCAGTACGTCAACCGCAAGGGCTACCGGTTTCACGCGCGCGTCGTCCGCAGCATGCTGATCATTCAGTAATTCAGCCCTTTATCCATTCGGGCCGCGTCAGCGGCCCCGCGCAAAAATTTCTCCATCAGGAGCTCAAGCACATGACGCAAGTCGCAGAAAACGTGACCTTCAAGCTCGGCGAGGCGCACGTCACCATCCCCGCCAAATCGTTCATGAAGGTCTGGCTGGACAGCCTGACCACCACCATCGCGCCGTCGGCCCACGCGGTGCGCCCGCTGCTGGCTGCCGGCGAGAGCTACGCCGGCATCATGCTCGGCAAGAATCGCGCCGCCGACTACCGCCTGATCCTGCTCCCCAGCGTGGCCAAGGATGTCACCTATGACGAGGCCGTTGAGTGGGCCGCATCTACCGGCGGCGTGCTGCCCGACCCGAGCGAGCAATGCCTGCTCCGCGCCAACCTCAATGAGGAGTTCTTGCCCGCCTGCTACTGGTCCGGCAAGCAGGACGCGGAGGACCCGTCCTTTGCCTGGATCCAGGGCTTCGGCCATGGCACCCAGGGCTACGGCCGCAAGGACGACCGGTTTCACGCGCGCGTCGTCCGCAGAGAGCTGATTGAGTAATTCAGTCTTTATCAATTCGGCCGCGTAAGCGGCCCCGATTTAATTTTCCAGCATGGCGCTTCATACCAACTTGGCCATCTACAAGGTGGCTTATGACCTGTTCAAAGAAGTGACCGACATCACCCGGAATATGCCGCGCGATTTCAAGCTGTCGCTCGGTGGTCGCATTCGCGACGAGGCGCTGACGATCGTCACGCTGATCTTTCGGGCGAACGTTGCACAGGGCACGGAGAAGGTGCCGCACCTCAGCGCACTGCTTGAGCATGTGCAGGTCGTTGAGCTGTTGCTACGCCTTTCTCGCGACATGCGCTTCATTTCCACGAAGCAATACGCATCCGCGATCCAGTTCACTGACAGCGCGGGGAAACAGGCCAATGGTTGGCGAAGGCATTCCGCATCATCGCCTGTTGCCTGACCGCTACGGCGGTCAGGTCCGTGCGATTTTTATCTGGTCGTGCCGCTGGCCCCGTCAGGCCACCGCCACGCGCAATGAGGATACCGCCGGGCATGCCCGGGTCTGGTCCAGCGCAGTTTCCCCGCTGATCGGCGAGAGCCTTCGGCGAGGCGACGTAGATAGCACGATGCGACGCAGAACGCGGAGAACCCGTCCTATGCCTGGATCCAGAACTTCGGCAATGGCAACCAGAACTACAACCACAAGGACAACCGGTTTCACGCGCGCGTCGTCCGCAGATCAAACTGACGCGGCCCATGCTGGCCTTTCTTTCGAGGAAATCGTGCAGGCATATTTCGATTGCCGCCGCAACAAACGCAACACCCGAAGCGCATTGCAGTTCGAGCAGCAGCTCGAGCGCAACCTGATGCAGCTCTACCGCGACCTGGCCAACGGAACCTATCAGCCAGGCCGGTCGATCTGCTTCGTCACGCTCCGCCCGAAGCCGCGCGAGGTGTGGGCAGCGAGCTTTCCTGATCGCGTGGTGCATCACCTGCTGTACAACCGCATCGCCGGCCGCTTCCATGCGGCGTTCATCACAGATAGCTGCGCCTGCATTCCCGGCCGCGGCACGCACTATGCCGCCCAGCGCCTCGAAGCCAAGGTACGGAGCATCACGCAGAACTGGTCCAGGCCGGCCCACTACCTGAAATGCGACCTGGCCAATTTCTTCGTCTCGATCGACAAGCACGTCTTGCGCGAGCAGCTCGCCGCGCGTGTAACGGAGCCTTGGTGGATGTGGCTGGCCGACCTGGTGCTGATGCATGACCCTCGCCCCGCCGCGCTCTTTCACAGCTCGCGCGAGTTCATGGCGCGTGTGCCGGCCCACAAGAGCCTATTGAACCAGCCCAAGCACCGTGGCCTGCCGATCGGCAACCTGAGCAGCCAGTTTTTCGCCAACGTCCACCTCGATGCGCTGGACCAGCACGTGAAGCACCAGCTGCGCGGCCGCCATTACATCCGCTACGTGGACGACTTCCTGCTACTGCACGAATCGCCGCAGTGGCTGAATGGCGCGCTGGCCGACATCGATGCGTTCCTGCCGCGCCGCCTGGGCGTGCAATTGAACCCGAAGAAGACCATCCTGCAGCCCATTCCACGCGGTGTCGACTTCGTTGGCCAGGTCATCCGACCGTGGGTGCGCACCACGCGCACCAGGACCGTCAATGTTGCCGCCAGCCGCCTGGCGGAAATGCCGGCGACCGAGGTATACGCCGCGGCGAATAGCTACCTCGGCCTGCTGCGCCAGGCGACGGGCAACCATGCCGACCGCGCACGCCTGGCCAACGTGGCACGCCGGCGAGGGCACTCGATTGCCGGCGATCTGGCGAAGATCTACCGCCGGCGCAGCGAGGCCGGCGACGAGCTACCCCAGCCCGAATGGAGGACGTAGCGCATGGAAAAACGCTGCTACTCCACCCAGGAAGCCCAAGCCTACCTCGGCGTGCGCCGGCGCTTCTTCGAAACCAACATCCAGCCCATGCTGGCCGGCAAGGGCATCCGCGCCGGCACCTCCATCGTCTACGAAAAAAGTGACCTGGATGCCGCATGGGATCAGTATAAAATCAGCGCCGGTAGCGAGCGTCCCGGCGAGAAAGGAGAAAAGTCATGGGACGTGCTAAAACGCCCGGCATCTACCCGTCGGCCGACGGAAGTTGGCAGATCGATGCCTGGTACAAGAAGCGGCGCATTCGCAGCCGCGGCTTCCCGAGTTTTGGAGAGGCAGAGTCCTACCTGATCGACCAGAAGGCCGCCTTGCGGCGCGTGCTGGTGATGGGAGAGCGGCCGCGCATCACGCTGGATGCGGCAGCAGCCCACTATGTCGAGGAAGAGGCCAAACGCGGCAAGATCTCGCTGGCCACGGAGATCGCCCTGCTGAAGCCTGTCATCGCGCATTGTGGCCACCTCCTGCTGGACCAGATCGGCAACCAGACCCTGCAGCCGTTCGTCGACGAGCGGCTGCGCGCCGGCCGCAAGACAAAGACGATCAACAATGCGCTGTCGCTGGTGCGCAGGATCTGCAATCTGGCCGCGCGCGAGTGGCGGCTGGAGAACGGCCGGACGTGGCTGGAAACGGCGCCGTTGATTCGCATGCTGGACCAGTCGGACCAGCGGCCTCCGCACCCGATCAGCTGGGTCCAGCAGCGCAAGCTGCTGCCCTGCTTGCCACCCCATCTCGGGAAGATGGTGCTGTTCAGCTTGAACACCGGAGCACGCGAGAGCGTGGTCTGTCAGCTCCGGTGGGAGTGGGAAAGGCGCATCACGATTCGGAAAGGTGTCACGGTATCCGTGTTCGTCGTGCCGCGTCGATGGGTGAAAGGCCGGAAGCGGGAGCGCATCCTGGTCTGCAATTCGGTGGCGCAGTCGATCATCGACAGCCAGCGCGGCATTCATGAGGAACGGGTCTTCACCTACCACAAGCAGGTGAAGCCCGGGTCGGACACGATCCCGACCCACAAGGCCGTCAGCTCGATGAACAACACCGCATGGCAGCGCGCGCGGCAGGAAGCCGGGCTCGGCGATCTGCACGTGCATGACCTCCGGCACACCGCAGGCATGCGCCTGCGCGAAGCCGGTGTGGCCGAGCGAACCCAGGACGAGATCTTGTGGCACAGCGCGGGCAAGACGATGACGGCCCACTACGCTTCGGCGCAGCTGGCCGAGCTGCATGACGCGCTCGAAAGCATCCGCCGCCCGAGCGGGAGGGAAAGCATCAACCTGCTGGAAATCGCTCGCAAGGGCGCGCCAGTCCCCCAGAAGTCCCCCAGCGTATCGGGGGAAAGAAAAACGGCCTAGAGAGCGGCAACTCTCTAAGCCGTTGATTTGGCACTGCTTTACTACTTGTTATGGGTGGTGCGGCTGGCAGGATTCGAACCCACGACCCCTTGGTTCGTAGCCAAGTACTCTATCCAACTGAGCTACAGCCGCACGCGAGGCCGCGACTATATCGCAGCCGTGGAAAAATGCAAGCTTTTTCCGCGGATGGGGCGCCCGGCGGGGCGTTGCGCCCCGCGCCGGGCCGGATGGCTTACGCGGCCAGCCTGAACGATGCCACCGCTTCCTTCAGGCGCTGGGCCTGCTCTTCCATCGAGCCGGCGGCTGCCGCGGCCTGTTCCACCAGTGCCGCGTTCTGCTGCGTCACAGTGTCCATCTGCGTGACGGCCTGGTTGACCTGCTCGATGCCGGCGCTCTGCTCGGCCGAGGCCGCGCTGATCTCGCCCATGATGTCGGTCACGCGCTTGACCGCGCCGACAATGCGCTCCATCGTCTGGCCGGCGTGCGCCACCAGTTGGGAGCCCTTTTCCACGCGGTCGACGGAGTCGCCGATCAGGGCCTTGATTTCCTTGGCGGCGGTGGCGCTGCGCTGGGCCAGGCTGCGCACTTCGCCGGCCACCACGGCGAAGCCGCGGCCTTGCTCGCCGGCACGCGCGGCTTCCACCGCGGCGTTGAGCGCGAGGATGTTGGTCTGGAAGGCGATGCCTTCGATCACGGCGATGATGTCCACCACCTTGCGCGAGGCGCCGTTGATGTCTTCCATCGTGGTGACGACCTGGCCCACCACTTCGCCGCCTTCGACGGCGATCTCCGACGCGTTGACGGCCAGCGTGCTGGCCTGCTTGGCGTTGTCGGCGTTCTGGCGCACGATGCTGGTCAGCTCTTCCATGCTGGAGGCGGTTTCCTGCAGCGACGATGCCTGTTCCTCGGTGCGCTGGGAGAGGTCGGTGTTGCCCGCGGCGATCTGGCTGGTGCCGGTGGCGATGGCGTCGGTGCCGTTGCGCACCTGGCTGATGATGCGCAGCAGGTTGGCGTTCATGTCGGACAGGGCCTGCATCAGCTGGCCGGTCTCGTCCTTGCTGTCCACCTCGATGCGGCTGCCCAGGTTGCCGGCCGCGACCGTGCGCGCGATGGCGACGGCGCGGTACAGGGGCCCGGTGATGCCGCGCGTCAGCCACACCGAGAACGCCACGCCGATGGCAAGCACCAGCGCGCCGATCACGATCATGCCGTTGCGCGCGTTCAGGTAGATGCCGTGGATCTCCAGCGCGGTGGCGTCGATGCTGGCGCGCTGGATGTCGAGCAGCTTCTGGATCTCGGCGAGGTAGGCGTCGCCGGCCGGCACGAATTCCTTCTCCAGCACCTGGTTGGCTTCGTCCGCGTTGCCGGCCTCCTTGAGCTTGGAGATTTTTTCGCGCGAATCGTTGTAGGGATTGCGCACGGTCAGGATCTTCTTGAACGCGGCCTTTTCCTCGTCGCTGGTCAGCATCGGCTCGATCTTGTCGCGCAGCGCGCCGATGGCGGCGAACGACCCCTTGGTCTCCGCCGCGAAGAACGCGCCCAGCGACGGGTCGGAGCTCTTGGCCACCGCGGTGGTGCGGCGCACGCTGGTATGCATCAGGCGGTACCAGTCGCTGACCATGCGTTCCTTGGCCAGCGGCTGCCGCATCATGTCGTTCGTGCGGTCGGCGACCTGTTGCAGGCGCACGATACCCAGCACGGTCATGAAGGTGGACAACAATATCACTACGCCGAAGCCAATGCCGAGGCGCACGCCAATTCCCAAGCTTTTCATTTCTTCTACCTGATTTGCGATTGAATGGTGGCGAAGTGCCGGTGCGTCGGGAGGAAAATGGACACCGGTCCGCCCTTTTTGCCTGCCGCCTGCCGGATGGAGGCCCATCTGGGACGATGATCCCTTATCGGCAAATCAGGGAAAACCTTTAGTTGCCCGCCGTCCGTCGCTTGCGCGGAGCACCAGCGGGAAGACGGCGGGAAGGCAGCGGCACCGTGCTCGCCGGGAACGCGCGCATGCCATGCGTGCCCATTGGAGCCGATCTCGATAATCGATACGACGCGCCGCCCCGGAAAAACGAAATAACGGCATCGAGCGGCATCGGCACGTGACATTCGGATAAACAATAAAGAAAAAACCGAATAATCCCGGATCGTTTTTTTCATGACATGAAAACCATGAACTCCATACACTAGCAAGCAAGAACAAAAACGGCGCGACCCATGCGCGATTCCGTCCAGGAGGATCGCCAGCGCCGGACGACGAACGTCAGACGCCCCCATGCATCCAGCACGCCTCGAATGACGACGACCGGGTGGAATCCGTGCCCGGTCGAGCCATAGCCCCTCGGAAAACCACCCGCCGGAGCGCCGCGGATAACCGTCCCGCGCTTTCGCGCAGCATATTTCGTTTAGCCGCCGGCTAAATGTTCTTTGTTGTTTTCCACATAAAGGGAGAGGATTTTGAAACCCGGCATTATTCCGCTTGCAGGTTTATCTTTAATTTCCTGCAGCGCAGTTGCCCAATCGAGCGTCACCCTGTACGGCGTCATCGATACGAGCATTCGCTACACCACCCACCAGGCCACCGGCAACGGGCCCCGCAGCCAGATCGCCCTGACCGAGGGCGCCTTCAACAACTCCAGGTGGGGGATCCGCGGCGCCGAGGATCTGGGCATGGGCAGCAAGGCACTGTTTACGCTGGAAAGCGGCTTCGGCCCGGACACCGGACGAGCGGGACAGCAGGGCCAGCTGTTCGGGCGCCAGGCGTGGGTCGGCCTGGGCAACGACACCTTCGGGACGATCAAGCTGGGCCGGCAGATGGGTGCGGCCTATCTCTTCGTCATCGGCGTGGACCCCATCACCATCGGCAACTACACGGAACTGAGCTGGCAGACGGCGCTGACGGGACTGCGCTACGACAACACCGTCGACTACAGCAAGCAATGGGGCGGCCTGGGCGTGGAGGCACAGTACTCGTTCGGCGAGCGCGCGGGGCAGATGGCCAGCGGCAGCACCGTGCAGCTGGCCATCACCTATGACGTCGACGCGCTTCACGCGGGGGCCGTCGGCCAGCAATCGAAGGACGCCAACGGGAATGCGATGCGCCTGTGGACGGCCGGCGCCCGCTACGCGCTCGGCAGTTTCACGCTGCATGGCTATTACCTCGACTCCTGGCGCGAGCCCGGCTTCGTGATCGGCGCCAGCGGCAGCGGCACGCCGCTGGCCAACACCAGCATCGGCGGCAATGCCAATACCGTCCTCGGCACCGGCACGCAGACGGCCGAGCGGCGCGACAAGTACGCGGCAGTGGGCGTTTCCTATCAATCGCCGGGGGCGGTCAAGGTGACTTTGGCCTATATGCGCGACAACGTGACGGGGGTCCGCCCCGGCGTATCGGGCCTGGTACAGTCCGTGTACGCGATCGCCGTGTACAGCTTGTCCAAGCGCACCGATGCCTACCTGGAGGCCGACTACAGCAAGCTGTCGGGCGGCTCCATCACGGATCCGAACAACCCGGCCGGCTCGTTCGGTGGCGCGCGCTCCCGGACCGGCGCCGGCGTGGGCCTGCGCACGCGTTTCTGACCTCGGGGGGCTATGCCCCCCCGACCCGCCCAGGATAGGCGGCCGGCATGAAAAAGCCCGCACGACGAGAAGAATCGTGCGGGCGTGAAGGCGCCGGCAGGCGCACTATGAAGAAGCGGGCTGGCCGAGCCGAGGTTCAGCCAGCGTGCTCGCAGACGGGCCGCCGCTCAGGCAAGGGCACCGTCGGTGAACGGGTCGCGCTTGTCGATACGCGCGCCATCGGTGAACGGGTCGCGCCTGTCGATGCGCGCGCCGTCGGTGTAGGGGTCGCGGGTACCGGCGCGCGCCGGCGTGGCCGATACGCCGGTGAGGTCCATGCCGGCGACCAGGTCGCCACGCGGCACCACCTTGCCGGCCCTGGCGCCGTCGGTGAAGGGGCTGCGTTGCTCGATGCGCGCGCCGTCGGTGAAAGCATCCCGCCTGGCACTGGAAGCCTGGGCGCTACCTGCGGCGAAGGCCGCCGCAAGTGCGGCGGCAATGGCAACGGAGACAAAACGCTGGGTGTTCATGATGATTCCTTTCCTCGGAGGGGTACGGCTCCATCCGATCCGTCGTGGGTCGCGATGCCGTATCCGATGCACACAGCTTATGCCTCCGCGGACGATTCTAAAAAGGAATAAAAATCATCATAACCAGTCTGCATTTTCATATGCAAGTCCCGGCGCGCCCGGTCGGCCGTGCTCAGTCCACGGTGATATGGCGCTTGTGGATGACCTCGGCCCAGCGCGCGCTTTCCTTCTGGATGGCCGTGGCCAGTTCGGCGGGCGTGCCGCCGGCGGCGTCCATGCCGACCACGGCGAGCTTGTCCTTGAGCGCGGGACTGGCCAGCACCTGGCCGGCCTGGTGGCTGAGCTGCTGGATCACGTCGCGGGGCGTGCCGGCGGGCGCCATCAGCGCGTACCACGAGACCGCCTCGAACTTGGGAAAGCCCTGCTCGGCGATGGTGGGCACGTCGGGCAGCACGGCGGAGCGCCGCGCGCTGGCCACGCCGAGCGCGCGCAGCTTGCCGGCCTTGATGTAGGGCAGCGCCGAGGAAAGCTGCGCGAACATCATCGTGACCTGGCCGCCCACCAGGTCGGTGATGGCGGGGCTGACGCCCTTGTACGGCACGTGGATCAGCTTGATGCCGGCGTCGAGCTGCAGCAGCTCGCCCGCCAGGTGCGCCTGGCTACCGGCGCCGGGCGAGGCGAAGGTGAGTTCGCCGGGCTTCTGGCCGGCGAGCCTGAGCAGTTCGGGCAGCGTCCTGGCCGGCACGCCCGCGCTGACCACCAGCACGTTCTCGGCGGTGGCGAGCATGGCCACGGGCGCGAGGTCCGTCTGCTTGTAGGGCAGGTTCGGCATCAGCGTGGGATTCACCGCGATGTTGCCGACCGGCACCACGGCCAGCGTGTAGCCGTCCGGCGGCGCCTTGGCGACCTGGTCCACGCCGATGTTGCCGGCCGCGCCGGCGCGGTTGTCGACCAGCACGTTCTGGCCCCAGGCCTTCGACAGCCCTTCGCCGACGACGCGGCCGAGCACGTCGGCGGGACCGCCCGCGGGGAACGGCACCACCAGCCGCACGGGCTTGGCGGGATAGCCTTGCGCGCCTGCCAGCAGCGGCAGGCAGGCCGCCATGAGGGTGAAAAGGAAACGCTTCATCGCAGATACTCGGTTGGTCGGGAAAACGGGGCGGCGCGCGCCGGCAGGCCGGCGGCGCGCGCGCGATGGTCAGGGAACGCCAGTGCCGGTCAGCGCGAAGCCGGCCGCGTCGGCCTCGCGCGCGTAGCCGGCGAGCACGGCGTAGTCGGCCTCTTCCACCAGCGCGAAGCGCGCCAGGCACAGGCTGGCCAGCAGCGCCGCGTTGCCGGCGTCGCGGTGCAGGTCGAGCAGCGCCATGCGGATGCGCGCGGCGGCGGTGTCGCCCAGCGCGGGCGAGGCCACCAGCGCCGGCACCGGCGACGCCGGCGTCACCGCCAGCGTCCTGAGCCGCGCCATGCGCGCGGGCGCATGCAGGCGCAGCAGGTCCAGCACGTAGCTGTCCACCACGCCCACGTCCGCGCGGCCGGCGAGCACGGCGTCGATCACTTCGTTGGGCGTCGGCGTGGGCGTGTCGGCCGGGCGGTACGGCGCGCGCGTGCCGGGCGCGGCCTGGCGCAGCAGAAAATGGCGCGGCGCGTTGTAGCCCGAGTTGGACTCCGGCAGCATGTGCGCGAGCCGCATGCCGAAGGTGTCCGCCAGCGCCGCGGCCGGCGCGTCGGCCCGCACGATGAACTCGGTGAAATACACCGGGCACTGCCCGTAGCGTTCGGGCGAGGGCACCGGCGCGGCCAGCAGGCGCGGCCGCACCGCGGCATTCACGTAGGGGAAGCCGCACATGAACACGCAGCCGCAGTCGGGCCGCGCCCACAGGGCGCTGACCGGCGCCGGCGCGGCATGCTCCAGGTACGGCAGGTCCACGCCGGCGCGTTGCGCCACGCGCGCGAACAGCTCCCGCCACGCCTGCGCCACCGGCGCGGCCACCGAGTACATGCGTGCGTTGGCGATCATGCGTAGATCAGCCTCTGGCCCAGCCCCATGCGCTCGGCCTTCTTCAGGATGGCGTGGCCCAGCGCGATGTCGCTCAGCGACAGGCCGCGGTGCCAGAACAGGTTGGTCTCGGCGTCGCTCTGCCGGCCCGGCTTGCGGCCGGCGACGATCTCGCCGAGCTCGCCGTACAGGGTCTGCTCGGACAGCTTGCCGGCTTCCACGTGCGCGCGCAGCGAGCCGAGCACGCCGCCCTTGCACTGGCCCCAGTCGTCCACCACCAGCTTGTCCATGATGTCGGTCAGCGACAGCTCGACCGCGCTCATGGTGCCGTAGGGCACCACGAACGCGCCGGGCTTGATCCATTCGGTCTTGAGCATCGGCGTGGGGCGCTCCAGGCGCGAGGCTTCCACCACGATGTCGGCGCCGCGCACGCACGACTCCCAGTCCTGCGTGACCACGATCTTCTTGCCCAGGTCGCGCGCCAGGCGCTCGGCGAAGGCGTTGCGGCTTTCCGGGCGGCGCGAGTGCACGCGGATCTCGTCGAAGTCATAGAGGCTGTCGAGCAGGCGCACGTTCCAGTACGCGGTGCCGCGCGCGCCGATGTGGCCCAGCACCTTGCTGTCGCGGCGGGCCAGGTGGCGCGCGCCGAGCGCGGTGACGGCGCCGGTGCGCGCGTCGGTGATGAAGGTGGCGTCGATCATCGCCACCGGCATGCCGGTGCGCGGGTCGAACAGGTTGAGCATGGCCATCTCGGACGGCAGCCCCAGCTTGTAGTTGTCGACGTAGTCGCCGACGATCTTCACGCCGGCCAGCCCCAGCGGCGCCACGTAGCCGCGCAGCACGTTGAAGTGCCCGTTGAACGCCGGGTCCGGCATCAGGTGCACGCGCGGCTCGATCACGGTCTGCCCGTTGCCCTGCGCCAGCAGGCCCTGCTCGACCGCATCGAGGATCTCCGCGTCGGTCATCGCCAGTCTGGCGATGTCGGGGCCGTTGATGTAGGTCAGATGAATGTCGCTCATGCCGTCTCCTGTCTTCAGGTTTCAAGTAAGTGAATGCACGCGCCCGGTGCGTCGCGCGCGGCGCCCGGTGCATCGGCGCCCCATCGGCGTGCCCGGCGGAACCACTGTGGTGCGCGTTTGCCGCCGCGGCGGAAATGCCCGGCGTGGGGCGCCTTCGAGAGCAAGTTTAGGTATCGCGGCCATGAATGTCGTATGCTTATTTGTCCATCTGACTTAACACCATGTTATGGACTGGCGGGGCCCGCCGCGGGCCTTCGCCGGCCGCCCCGCGACCACGATGAAACTCAATCTCCGGCAGATCGAAGTCTTCCGCGCCGTCATGCTCACCGGCTCGATCAGCGCCGCCTCCAAGCTGCTCTACGTGTCGCAGCCGGCCATCAGCCGCCTCATGTCGCACACCGAGCAGCGCCTGGGGCTGGCGCTGTTCGAGCGCATCAAGGGCCGCCTCTACCCGACGCCCGAGGCGCGCCGCCTGCTCGGCGAGGTCAATGCCGTGTACGAGGGCATCGAGCGCGTCAACGAGATCGCCGAGGACCTCGCCGCCAAGCGCACCGGCAGCCTGCGCGTGTCGTGCAACCCCAACCTTGGCCAGACCGTGCTGCCGCGCGCGATCGCCGCGTTCCGCGCGGCGCACCCCGACATCCGCATCGTGGTGCGCACGCAGATCCCCGGCAACATGCTGCGCGCGCTGCTGTCCGGCCAGGTCGAGCTGGCGATCTCCAACATGCCGCTGGCGCACCCCAACCTAGCCGCGCGGCTGCTGGTGCGCAACCCCATCGTGGCGCTGGTGCCGGCCGGCCACCGGCTCCCCGCGCGCGCCTCGGTG